>NZ_JBYSXD010000049.1:0-35486 GCF_058781865.1 Arthrobacter sp. FW306-1B-F12A | reverse complement strand
GCCCCCTGGTCCGCTCCTCCTACCGCGCCGGACGCCTCTGGGCCACCGCGATGCGCAAAAAAGGCCGCGAAATCCCCGCCCACCTGGCCCACATCGCCGAAGGCATCCAGGACTCCGGCACCACCCGCCAGGAAGCCCGCACCCTCCTCGCACACCACGCATAGCACGTCGGCTAAAGCACGGTCAAAGGACCGGACCCCGGACAAATCCGGCGTCCGGTCCTTTGGCATAAATCACGTAGAATTAAGGCACTATGGCGAAATCCCCTGATTCCAGCAACTCGACAACATCGGCTGCCGACGCTCCCAAGCGCGGCTTGTTTTCCCGCAAGCCCAAGGAAGCCAAGGCCAAGAAGCCGAGCCAGCTGAAGCAGATCGGCGAGGTCTTCAAGATGACCCGCCGCAATGACCCCATCGTCGTGTGGCTCATGCTGTTGGCGTTCCTTGGCGTCGTTGCTGTCAGCCTCGTCGTCGGGTTCCTCCTGAACAACTGGGTCACCGGCCTGATCATCGGCATCCCCTTGGGCCTGCTGGCAGCTGTCTTCATCCTCTCGCGGCGCGCGGAACGTGCCGCCTTCGCGCAGATCGAGAACCAGCCCGGAGCTTCCGGTGCGGCTTTGGGAACCCTGCGCCGCGGCTGGATCACGGAAGACCAGCCGGTCGCCGTCAACCCGCGTACGCAGGACGCCGTCTTCCGCGCCATCGGCCGGCCGGGCGTCGTGCTGGTCAGCGAGGGACCGTCGCATCGCGTCAAGCCGCTGGTTGACGCCGAGCGCAAGAAGCTCGCCCGTATCCTGCCGAACGTCACCATTCACGTGATCGAAAGCGGTCGTGGCGAAGGCCAAGTGCCCATCAGCCAGATCGCAAAGACCATGAACAAATACAAGAACGAACTCACCAAGGTTGAGGTCGGCGCTGTCAGCAAGCGAATCTCTTCGCTGGGCAACCGCCTGCCGATCCCGAAGGGCATCGACCCATACAAGGCACGCCCTGACCGCAAGGCCGCACGCGGACGCTAACCACGACAAAAGCCGCCCGTTCCTGGAATCTCCAGGAACGGGCGGCTTTTTTGTCTGCGCAAAAAGTTACATCCGAATGAGGATCGTGTTCATGGCCCTGTCGTGGAGGCCACGCTGGTCAGGATCGAAAACAACCGCGGGAATCACCAGGCACAAGAGGATCGTCCTGACCAAAGCGGCCAAGGGTCCTGCCTGCGCTCCTCCGAGCCGTACCACGTGGATGCCCGCAACCCGGTGTCCGATGCTGTAGCCCAGTGTGCCGATGAGAAGGACCTGTTCCACCGCAAAGACTGCGAGTGTCGCCCATTGGTTGCCGCCGAAGGCAAAGTTGCTGATCACCAGGGCAATGACCCAGTCGATGCAGATTGCCAGGATGCGACGGCCGGCCCGGGCCATGGAGCCTGGACCGGATTCAGGGAGGCCGAGCCGCGCTCCCGGGTACTTGGAAATTCCGGACGTGTCCGGCCCTGTGAGCCATGAACCAATATCTTTACGATCAACCACACTTCAAGCTTACGGCTTCACCATCGCACGCCCGACGGCGGGAGGTGGCGCCGGTGCGCTCTTGGCTGTCTTCACAAGGAAACAGACACACAGGCGAAAGACATAGACTGGCACTGCAGTAGACCAGTAGCGTTTACACGGCAGGCAGTTCTGTAACCTGCTCGAAACAATACTGACACTCCGGGGAAATCCCATTTCCCTATGGTTGGAGAAGTTGCTAGCCGCCGCATCAGGGATACTTTTTTGTTTCCCTGCTTTCGGTTTGCGCTGGACCAGACGGCCCGAGGGGCCTGTTACCTGTTATGCGTTAGGAGCATAGATGTTCAAGACTGCGGACGAAGTCCTCAAGTTCATCAAAGACGAAGATGTTAAGTTCGTCGATATCCGCTTCACCGATCTTCCGGGCGTCCAGCAGCACTTCAATGTGCCGGCCAAGAGCGTTGACGCTGACTTCTTTGTCAACGGCCAGCTCTTTGACGGATCTTCCATCCGCGGTTTCCAGGGCATCGCCGAGTCCGACATGCAGCTCATCCCGGACGTCACCACGGCCTTCATCGACGCCTTCCGCATCGAGAAGACCCTGGCATTGAACTTCTCCATCGTGAACCCGCGCACTGGCGACCCGTACCACCGCGACCCGCGCGGCGTTGCCGAAAAGGCAGAAGCCTACTTGGCCTCCACCGGCATTGCGGACACGGCATTCTTTGCTCCCGAAGCCGAGTTCTACGTCTTCGACAACGTCCAGTTCGAATCCTCCCCGCAGGGTTCCTTCTACAAGGTCGACTCGATTGAAGCACCTTGGAACACGAGCCGCGAAGAAGAAGGCGGAAACCTCGGTTACAAGACCCCCTTCAAGGGCGGCTACTTCCCGGTTTCCCCGGTTGACCACCAGGCCGACCTCCGTGACGCCATGTGCATCGCCTTGGACGAAGCAGGCCTCGAAGTCGAGCGCTCGCACCACGAAGTCGGCGCTGCCGGCCAGGCCGAGATCAACTACAAGTTCACCACGCTGGTCCACGCAGCCGATGACCTGCAGAAGTTCAAGTACGTCATCAAGAACACCGCGTGGGAGTACGGCAAGTCCGTAACCTTCATGCCGAAGCCGATTTTCGGTGACAACGGCTCTGGTATGCACTGCCACCAGTCGCTCTGGAGCAACGGCGACCCGCTGTTCTACGACGAGAAGGGCTACGCCGGCCTGTCCGACACTGCACGCTGGTACATCGGCGGCCTGCTGAAGCACTCCTCCGCCGTGCTCGCCTTCACCAACCCGACGGTCAACTCCTACCGCCGCTTGGTCAAGGGCTTCGAAGCTCCGGTCAACATGGTCTACTCGCAGGGCAACCGCTCCGCCGGCATCCGCATCCCGATCACGGGCTCCAACCCGAAGGCCAAGCGCATCGAGTTCCGCGCTCCGGACGCCGCGTCCAACCCGTACTTGGCGTTCTCCGCCCAGCTTATGGCCGGCATCGACGGTATCCGCAACCGCATCGAGCCCCCGGCTCCGATCGACAAGGACCTGTACGAACTGCCTGCAGAGGAAGCCAAGGACATCCCCAAGGCTCCGGGCTCCCTTGAGGAAGCACTCGAGGCCCTGCGCGAGGACAACGAGTTCCTGCAGGCCGGCGGTGTCTTCACCCAGGACCTGATCGACACGTGGATTGAGTACAAGTACGAGAACGAGATCCGTCCGCTGTCGCTGCGCCCGAACCCGTACGAGTTCGAGCTCTACTACGGCGTCTAGTAACACCGCACGAGGCAAATGAAGGGCCGCAGTTCATTTTTGTGAACTGCGGCCCTTTCCCTTTAACGCCGTCGGACTCGTGCCCACAAAAAAGAACGGCTGTGCCCGCTAAGACACAGCCGTTCTTTTGGTAAAGACCCCGGATCGCAGGGGCCGGACCCCCAATTTTTCCTACACCCGCCGGCGCCCGCTAATCAACCGGAAGAGGAAGACGATGATCGCCAAGACGATCAATATCGGGGCGATCCAGAGAAGGAATCCCAGGGCCTTTACGGTGCCGCCAATGATAAAGAAAAGGATCGCGATGACCGCGACGATTCCGAGGATGACATTCATGATGTAGCTCCAGTTTCAGTCGTAAACATTCTGATGATTGCCTTTATCGCTGTGCAAACCTCAGCAACCTTACTATAAGCATGCTTATTACTCTAATCCTTCCCGGGACGCCCGCTCACATAAAGGGACACGTCCACCTTGAGGTCATGTCTGCAGGAGCGTCCGGCCAAACACCCACATAGGTGAGCGAGCGTCCGGCCAAACGCCCACATAAGTGAGCGAGCGTCTGTGTCCGCGGCGCGCCGCAGAGCCGAAACCATGGGGCAATCCGGCGTGCCTACCGGAACCGGCATTCACGCCCGGTTCTGCCATTCCAACGCCCCTGTCGCGGGCGTGGACGCCGTGGTACGTTCAGCGTGATCAGGATGCTTGAGAGAGAGTCCTCATCCCTTCCGGCTCCTGACGCAACTACTCAAAGCGGAGGCATACGATGACAACCTTGATGATCTTCCACGAGGTCGATGACGTTGAGCACTGGCTTAGCTCGCCGAAACGGGAAGAACTCTTCGGACCCCTGGGCTTCACAGTTCGAACGTTCGTGGACCCGGAAAAAACCAACCGGGTTGGTTTGATCGTCGACGTCCCGGACATGGAGACGTTCCAGCGAACGCTGGAGTCCGAAGCTGCTGCCGAGGCGATGAAATTCGACGGCGTGCGCCCGGAAACAATAGTGACGCTGGTCGAGTCCTAGGTACCGCCTAGTCGCCGAAACCCCGGTACATGGTCCATTGCGGACCGGCGGAACCACCCAAATACTTGCCGGTCTCGACAAAACCCGCGTTTGCGTAGGCAGCCTTGGCGGCAGGATTGTGTTCGTTGACGGAAAGCACGACGCCGGCCTGCCCGCCACCCAGCCTTGCTGTCAGCTTCTGCGCTTCCCAGGCAGCGGCCACAGCAGACAGGGAGCCCAGGCCTCTCCCCTGGCGCTTCTGGTCGATCAGGAACCCGCGCAAGAGCCAGGCGGAATCGTCGTCGTGCCATCCTGCCAGGGTTGCGGCACCAGCCTGCAAGGTAAATACTCCGATGGCGGCGCCTGCCGCTTCGATCACGTACGGCAGGCGGCTTTCGTCTTCCAGCCCCATGAGCATCATCTTGAACGGGTCCCCGACGAAGTCTTCCTGCCCCGCGGCCAATTCCATGACGGCGACGTCGCCGAGCGTGATGGCGCGGGCATCGTCGTCGAGATCCTTCAGGGGAATGAGCCACACGGTTTCCAGCATCCTTCGAGCTTAGCCGCCCTCGTACTTCGCGGGACGGCCCGGCCTGAAGCTCACTGGCCGTAGAAGTCCTTTTCGAACACCGCCCGGGTCCGCCGGCTCAAGCGAAGATAGTCTTCTTCGAACACCGCAGCCTGCCCGGGAGGGTAACCGCACCACCTGGCAACGGCCTCCAGGTCCCTTCGGGAGGCAGGGAGGAGATCCGAGGCACGCCCGGTGCAGATCACATTCGCCGAGCGGATGCGGCTCGCGAGCCGCCAGGCTTCGCGAAGCAACACGATGTCGCCCTTGTCGATCAGGCCCAACGACTCGATCGCGTCGAGGGCCTGCAGGGTTGACGTGGTCCGCAGTTGTGGATGCTTCCCGGCGTGTTGGAGCTGCAACAGCTGCACCAGCCACTCGACGTCGCTCAGTCCGCCCCGGCCGAGCTTGACGTGCCTGGCTGGATCGGCGCCTCTCGGGAGCCGTTCCGACTCAACCCGTGCCTTGACGCGCCGGATCTCGCGCACATCCGTCTCGGCGAGCGATTCGGGGTACCGGATCGGGTTGATGAGCCAAAGGAATTCCGCGGCCAATTCGTCGTTGCCGGCCATGGGTTGTGCCCGCAACAGCGCCTGGGCTTCCCAGATGAGGGACCATCGCCGGTAATACTCCGCGTATGACTCGAGGGAACGGACCATGGCCCCGTTCTTCCCCTCGGGACGAAGATCGGCGTCGACGGTGAGGACCCGCTCCGCCAGGATGGCCGGTTTGAGGGGTTGGGTCAACAAGGTGGAAATGTGTCCCACAATGGCAAGGGCTTGTTGCTGGGCTTCGGATTCACCCGCCCCGGGGAGGGCACGGTGGACGTACATGACGTCGGCGTCCGAGCCGTAGCCGATCTCGCGTCCGCCTTGCCTGCCCATGGCGACCACCAACACGTGCGTCGTGAGGGGCCCCTCGGAAGCCACGATGGACTCGGCGACATGCAAGGCGCCCAGAACCGCAGCCCGGTCGGCATCGGCCAACGCCGTGCCCACTGCGTCCTGTTCCAGGAGGCCGGAACTGTCCGCGATGGCGATCCGGAGGATTTCCCGGCGCCTGATGAGCCGGATAAGCCGCATCGCGTTTTCCGGATCGGCGTGGCGCGACATCTTGGACTGGATTTCCTGCCACTGCGCCTCGAAGCTCAGCGGCATGAGTTCCTTGTCGGAACCAAGCCACGCAACGGATTCCGGGGAAACCTCGAGGAGATCCGCGATGAGCCGTGAGTTGGAGAGCACGTGGCAAAGCCGCTCGGCCGCCGCTTGCGAGTCCCGGAGCATCCCGAGATACCAATGGGTGGTTCCGAGTGCTTCGCTGACACGGCGGAAGGCGAGCAGTCCGGCGTCGGGGTCCACACCTTCGGCGAGCCAGCCGAGAAGGATGGGGAGCAACTGCCGCTGCAGTGCGGCGCGCCGGCTGACCCCGGCCGTGAGGGCCTCGATGTGGCGCATGGCGCCTTGCGGGTCGCGGTAACCGAGTGCCGCAAGCCGCCCTTGGGCGGCTTCCGGAGTGAGCCGGGCGTCTTCGGTGCTCAACTTCGCGGCCGTGTTGAGCAGCGGCCGGTAGAAGATGCGGTCATGCAGTTCACGAACGGACCGTTTGGTCTTCTGCCAGGTTTCAACCAGCGCGTCCGGATGCGGCCTGCCTGTGGAAAAGGGCCCCAGGACGGCCTTGGCGAGGAACCGCAAAGACTCCTGGCTTGTGGGCATGAGGTGGGTACGGCGCATCTGGAACAACTGGATGCGGTGCTCAAGTACCCGCAGATAGCGGTAGGCCGCGTCGAAGGCAGCGGCGTCCACCCGGCCGATGTAGCCGCCCGCGGACAACGCGGATATTGCCGACGTCGTATCCCGGCAACGGAGCGTTTCATCGGACTTTCCGTGGACAAGTTGCAGGAGCTGGACCGTGAACTCGACATCGCGCAGCCCGCCGGGACCGAGTTTGATCTGGCGCTGCTCTTCGGCCGGGGCGATGTTGTTCGTCACCCTGCGGCGCATCGCCTGCACCGATTCCACGAACCCTTCCCGGCCGGCGGAAGCCCACACGAGCGGCTGGACAGCCTGCTCGTAACGCGAGCCCAGGTCCCTGTCTCCTGCGATGGTCCGGGCCTTAAGGAGCGCCTGGAACTCCCAGCTTTCAGCCCATTTCGCGTAGTAGCTCAAGTGCGAGGGCAACGTCCTGACGAGGGGACCGGATTTCCCCTCGGGCCGCAGGTTCGCGTCGACCTCCCACAGACCCGGTTCGGTCCCCGTGGATGAAATGGCACGGGATATCCCGGCGGCCAAGGCCGTGCCGATGGTCGCGGCCTCGGCGTCCTCCAGGTCCGGTGCCTCGATCACGTAGATGACGTCGACGTCGGAGATGTAGTTGAGCTCCCGGGCACCGCACTTGCCCATGCCGATGACGGCCAGCCCGACGCCGGCAATATCGGCGGGATCGAAAGTCGCCGCGGCTTCGGCCCTGGCAACGGCGAGGGCCGCCTCTATCGCGGCACCTGCGAGGTCGGCCAGTTCGGCACCGACGGCGGGCATGAAGTCCTGCGGACTGGCGGCGCAGAGGTCCTTGATGGCCAGTTCGGTGAGCCCGCGACGGTAAGCCGTCCGGAGAGCCGTGTAGGCGCTGGCTCCAGTCATCGCGGCAACGGGCCGGGGAGAGTTGGGGTCTGCCTTGACCGATCGGAGCAGCTTCGTCCGGAGCTCACTGGCATCGGCGGACAAGGGCTCCGGGCTGACGCGGACATCGAAGACGTCCAGGTGTTCCGGATGCCTGATCAGGAACTCCCCCAAGGCTTCGGATGCCCCCAGCAAGCGGTAAAGCGGCTCGCTCCGATCCGGGTGCTCCCCAGCGAGCTGCCTGAGCGAGGGATGCTTCTCAATCAGACGGACCAGCGACTGCAACGCGGTGTCCGGGTTGGCGCTGAGGTGCAGACCGGCGAAGATCGTGTCCTGGTCGATGCCGTCGAGTTCACGCGCGGCAAGGAACCGCTCACCCTTTTCAAGGTCGCTGAAACCGGCCGAGATGAGCCGGCGGGCCAGGCTCACACTCACAGCCTAGAGAATGCCGAGATTGCGCTTGAGCTCGTAAGGCGTGACCTGGAGCCGGTAGTCCTGCCATTCCGCACGCTTGTTGCGCAGGAAGTGGTCAAAGACCTGTTCGCCGAGGATGTCCGCCACGAGTTCCGAATCCTCCATGGCGCGGATGGCGTCGTGGAGGCTGGCCGGAAGCGGCGTGTGACCCATCGCCTTGCGCTCGGCCGAAGTCAGCGACCAAACGTCGTCTTCCGCGGCGGCCGGAAGGTCGTAGCCTTCCTCGATACCCTTGAGCCCGGCACCGAGCAACACTGCGTAGGCGAGATACGGGTTGGTGGCGGAGTCAATGCCGCGGTATTCGATCCGTGCGGACTGGCCCTTGCCCGGTTTGTAGAGCGGCACGCGAACCAGGGCCGAACGGTTGTTGTGCCCCCAGCTCAGGTAGCTCGGCGCTTCGCCGCCGCCCCAGAGACGCTTGTACGAATTGACGAACTGGTTGGTGACGGCGGTGAATTCCGGCGCGTGGCGGAGGATACCGGCAATGAATTGGCGTGCGGTCTTGGACAACTGGAATTCGGCGCCGGCTTCGTAGAAGGCGTTGGTGTCACCCTCGAACAGCGAGAAGTGGGTGTGCATGCCTGAACCCGGGTGGTCGGTGAACGGCTTGGGCATGAAGGTGGCGTAGGTGCCCTGCTGCAGGGCCACTTCCTTGATGACCGTGCGGAAGGTCATGATGTTGTCCGCCGTCTGGAGGGCGTCCGCGTAGCGGAGATCGATCTCGTTCTGGCCGGGTCCGCCCTCATGGTGGCTGAACTCCACGGAAATGCCCACGGATTCAAGCATGGTGACGGCCGTACGACGGAAGTCCTGTGCCACGCCGCCGGGCACGTGGTCGAAGTAGCCGCCCTCGTCAACGGGAACAGGAACGCCGTTGGCATCGAGGTCCTGGGACTTGAGGAGGTAGAACTCGATCTCGGGATGCGTGTAGCACGTGAAGCCCATGTCCGCGGCTTTGGCGAGGGTGCGCTTGAGCACGTTCCGGGGGTCTGCGGCCGACGGCTCGCCGTCGGGGGTCAGGATGTCGCAGAACATCCTGGAGGTCTGCTCGGTTTCACCACGCCACGGGAGGATCTGGAACGTGGAGGGGTCTGGCTGGGCAAGCATGTCGGATTCGAACACCCTGGCGAGGCCCTCGATGGCCGAACCGTCGAAACCCAGGCCTTCTTCGAAGGCGCCTTCCACTTCTGCCGGCGCAAGTGCCACCGATTTCAGGGAACCGACGACGTCGGTAAACCACAAGCGTACGAAGCGCACATCACGCTCTTCGATAGTTCGCAGAACGAACTCTTGCTGGCGGTCCATGGGGCCTCATTTCCGGGTCAACGTCCATGCCGCGGATTCGGGATTCGAAGCCGACGACAACTCAGCATTCACTCTACTAAGCATTGGCCCGGATTGGCTGCACCCCCGGTTCGCGTAACACAGCGTTTACAAATGTGAGGCTCCCCATGCGCCGGTGGCTAGGACGGCCGGTACCGCATACGCTCTATCCATGGCCCCAAGCAACAGTTCCGATTCCAGCATGCCCGCCGAAATTCCCGCGCCTTACGGAACGGGACCTGCCGCGGCAGGTTCCGGGGCTTCAGCGGATGCTTCAACGCCGAAGCCCGCCGCGAGGATCCGCACCCATCATCTGCAGCAGGCCAAGGCCAAGGGTGAGCGCTTTGCGATGTTGACTGCCTATGAGCAATACACGGCGGAAATTTTCGACCAGGCCGGCATCGAGGTCCTGCTGATCGGCGATTCGGCGTCCAACAACGTCTTCGGGAACGAAACCAGCCTCCCTGTGACCGTCGACGAGCTCCTCCCCTTGTGCCGCGCGGTGGCCCGGTCCGCCAAGCGTGCCTTGGTAGTGGCCGATCTTCCCTTTGGCAGCTACGAAGTGTCGCCGGAGCAGGCAGTGGCAACAGGCGTCCGCTTCCTGAAGGAAGGTTTGGCGCACGCCGTCAAGATCGAAGGTGGCGCGTTCTATGCGGGAACTGTGCGGGCCATGGTCCAGGCAGGCATTCCCGTCATGGCGCACATCGGCTTCACGCCCCAGAGCGAACACTCGCTGGGCGGCTACCGCGTCCAGGGCCGGGGCGACGACGCCGCGCGCCTCGTCGAAGACGCCGTTGCCCTCGCAAATGCCGGAGCGTTCTGTGTGCTCATGGAGATGGTTCCCGCTGAAACAGCTGCCGCCGTCGACGCAGCCATCGACGTACCGACTATAGGAATCGGCGCAGGCAACGCGACCACTGGACAGGTTCTGGTGTGGCAGGACATGGCCGGACTGCGCGGCGGCAAGATGGCCAAGTTCGTCAAGCAATACGCGGATCTTCGCACCACCCTGGGCGCCGCGGCGAAGGCCTACGCCGACGACGTCAGGTCCGGCCAGTTCCCCGGCCCGGAACACTCCTTCTAGGAGGAAGCAGCTTCAGTCCTCCTCGTCCTTGTCCCAGGCTTCGTTGCGGGCCTTGACCTTTTCGAGGGCGTGCTCCGCTTCTTCGCGGGTCTTGTAGGGACCGATCAGCTGGGACCAGTCGGACATCGCGTCCTCTTCGATTTGGTGTGTCTGAACGTTGTACCAGAACTCCGCCACGGTTTCTCCTTTTCGAATCCCGCCGCAAGCCCGGCGGGGCCGGTGCCTTCGCACGGGCCGATATTTAGCTTCTTAGTTACTTGCGTCTCGTGCGTCCCTTATATGATCAATCTATGCCTTCTCCCGCTCTGACCGCACCCATCGGCACGCTGACCCGTGGGACCGTCAGCCCACAGCTGCCTGTTCCGGCGTCCATCCCGCGCCCGGAGTATGTCGGCAAGCCGGGACCCGCGAAGTTCACCGGTTCAGAGGTCAAGTCTGCGGAAACCATCGAGAAGATCCGCATCGCCAGCAAAATCGCGGCCCAGGCGATCGTCGAGGTCGGCAAGCACATCGAGCCCGGCGTTACAACCGACCAGTTGGACCGGATCGGCCACGAGTTCATACTGGACCACCAGGCCTACCCGTCGACGCTTGGCTACCGCGGCTTCCCCAAGTCCCTGTGCTCCTCGCTCAACGAGGTCATCTGCCACGGCATCCCGGACAGCACCGTCGTCCGGGACGGCGACATCCTGAACATCGACATCACCGCCTACATCAACGGCGTCCACGGCGACACGAACTACACCTTCCTGGTGGGCGAGGTCGACGACGAGTCCCGGCTCCTGGTGGAACGCACCCAGGAGTCGCTCAACCGGGCCATCAAGGCCGTAGCGCCCGGCCGCGAAATCAACGTGATCGGCCGTGCCATCCAGTCGTACGCGAAACGCTTCGGCTACGGCGTGGTCCGTGACTTCACGGGCCACGGCGTCGGCGAGGCGTTCCACACCGGCCTGATCATCCCCCACTACGACGCCGCGCCGGCCTACAACACCATCATCGAAGCCGGAATGGTCTTCACGATTGAACCCATGCTCACCCTTGGAACGATCGAGTGGGACATGTGGCCCGATGAATGGACCGTCGTCACCCGGGACCACAAGCGGACCGCACAATTTGAACACACCCTGTTGGTCACCGAGACCGGCGCCGAAATCCTGACTCTTCCCTAAGCTCTCCGGAAGGTCACCTGCAGCCGTTCGTGCTGCGACATGCCCACCCCTCCTGCCATGAACGGAAACGCATTGACCAAGAAGGATGAGAAGATCCACAAGAACGGCCCGCTGATCGGCATCGACGTCGGTGGCACCGGCATCAAGGGCGGCATCGTCGATCTCAAGAAAGGCAAGCTGCTCGGGGACCGCCTCCGCATACCGACGCCGCAACCTGCCACTCCCGAAGCCGTCGCCGAAGTGATCGCACAGATCGTCGAAGAGTTGTCGGCCCGTGAGGATGCTCCGGCCAAGGGTTCGCCCGTGGGAGTCACTTTCCCCGGAATCATCCAGCACGGCGTGGTCCGCTCTGCCGCCAACGTGGACAAGTCCTGGCTCAACACGGACATTGATTCGCTCCTCACCAAGCGCCTGGACCGTCCCGTCGAGGTCATCAACGACGCCGACGCGGCCGGTCTCGCTGAAGCCCGCTACGGCGCAGGCGAAGGCGTCGACGGCACGGTTCTGGTGATCACCCTCGGAACGGGCATCGGCTCGGCCTTCATCTTCAACGGGCACCTGGTGCCCAACGCCGAGCTCGGCCACCTCGAAGTGGACGGCCACGACGCCGAGACGAAGGCATCCGCCGTCGCGCGTGAACGCGACGGCTTGAGCTGGGAAGAGTACAGCGTGCTGCTGCAGCGCTATCTCTCCCACGTCGAGTTCCTGTTCTCCCCCGAGCTCTTCATCATCGGTGGCGGTATCTCGAAGCGTTCGGACGAGTACTTCCCGCACTTGGATCTGCGGACACGCATCGTCACGGCGGAACTGAAGAACGACGCCGGAATCGTGGGGGCCGCGCTGGACGTCGCCCTCCACCACAAGCTCGCCAAGTAGACGTGGTGCCGGTGGCGGATGCGGCTTCCCCTCCGCTGCCGCCACCGGAGCTAGATGGGGCTCTTCTCGGAGCTCTTGCCCTTGGCGCCCTTCGCCGCATTATCCGCGGCTGCGGTTTCGGCTTCGTGGCGGAGCAGCGAAATGGCCGACTCGAAGTCCTCAAGCGATTCGAAGGCCTGGTAAACGCTGGCAAATCGCAAGTAGGCGACTTCGTCCAGCTTCTGGAGTGGTCCAAGGATGGCCAGGCCGACCTCGTGGGCATCGATCTCCGCCGCACCGGAAGAGCGGATGTTTTCTTCGACTTCCTGGGCCAGCATCGCAAGGTCGTCCTCGGTCACGGGACGGCCTTGGCAGGCCTTGCGAACGCCGTTGATGATCTTGATCCGGCTGAAGGGTTCCCCCACGCCTGAGCGTTTGATGACGGAAAGGCTGGTGGTCTCCACGGTGGTGAAACGGCGTCCGCACTCGGGGCACTGGCGCCGACGGCGGATGGCCGAGCCGTCGTCGGCCATTCGACTGTCCACAACACGTGAGTCGGGGTTTCGGCAGAACGGACAATACACGCTGGGCCTCCCCTGCTCGGTTCCCGGCCACCTGTCCCCGCGGCGGGATCGGCCGGGAACGCAAAAGGTGCCGGAAGTTTGACTTCCGGCACCAGTTTACGGCTATATAAGGCCTAATGACAAGACTGTAATTACTATATGTAGTGGTTGTGACCCATACATGTAGTGGTTTAGGCCCCCGCGAAACGAATCTTGACGGCGTCGCCGTGGCCGGGCAGGTCTTCGGCATCGGAGAGGCTCACGATGTGTTTGCTGACTTGCTCCAAGGCAGCCTTGTCGTAGTTGATCACCTGTACGGCCCTGAGGAATGTTGTCACGTTCAGTCCGGAAGAGAAGGCTGCGGTGCCGCTCGTGGGCAAAACGTGGTTGGATCCTGCACAGTAGTCTCCGAGGCTGACCGGGCTGTAGTCCCCCACGAAAATCGCGCCCGCGTTGCGGATCCTTGCGGCGACCGCTGCTGCGTCCGCCGTCATGATTTCCAGGTGCTCTGCCGCGTAGGCATCGCAGACCGCGATGCCCTGCTCGACATCGTCCACCAGCACCACGCCCGACTGGGGTCCCGACAATGCGGTGGTGACCCGCTCGCCATGCTTCGTGGTTCCTGCCTGCACCGTGAGTTCCCGCTGCACAGCGGAGGCGAGTTCCTCGGAGTCGGTGATCAGGACAGACGCCGCCTTGGGGTCGTGCTCTGCCTGGCTGATGAGGTCAGCGGCCACGAGCGCCGGACGGGCCGAAGCATCAGCCAAAATGGCGATCTCGGTGGTGCCGGCCTCGGAGTCGATCCCCACGACGCCTTTCACAAGACGCTTCGCGGTGGCCACGAAAATGTTTCCCGGACCGGTCACAACGTCCACCGGTTCGATGGCCTGATCATCGGCAGCCCCGGGGATGCCGTAGGCAAAGGAAACAATCGCCTGGGCGCCTCCAATGGCATAGACCTCGTCGATGCCGAGCAAAGCGGCAGCTGCCAGGATGGTGGGGTGGGGCAAGCCTCCGAAGTCCTTCTGGGGCGGGGAAGCCAAGGCGATCGAGGCAACCCCGGCGGCCAGCGCCGGAACAACGTTCATGATGACGGAGGACGGGTAGACGGCCAGGCCGCCGGGAACATACAAACCCACGCGGCCCACGGGTACCCAGTTCTGGCTGACGACGGCGCCGTCCCCCAGTTCAACGTCGACGTTCGCAGGCCGTTGGCCATCCGCAAAACGCCGGGCACGGCGGATGGATTCCTCCAGGGCTGCGCGCACTGAAGGATCCAGGTTTTCAAGGGCTTCGGCAAGGGCGGCAGCCGGCACTCGCGGATGGGACTGTTCCACGCCGTCGAACGCCAATGCGAACTCCCCAAGCGCTTCGAAGCCGCGGGAACGGACGGCCGCAATGATGTCCAGGACTTTTTGCTCGGCGTCCGCCATGGTCTGATGTTTCGCCCGGGGCACCACGGCGCGCAGTTCCGCCAAGGTCAGGGACCGTCCGCGCAAGTCAATGCGGTGGAAGTCCAGGGACTGGGCGGCGGTTTCGGCAGGATTCTCCGGGAAATTGGTCACCAGATCATTTTACGGGGCAAGCGGCGGTCCCTCCGGCTGCTTTCCCATCAAGCTGAAAAGCGTCAGGAGGAATGTCACAAGGGCCGTCGCCCCTGGCCACAGCAAGAGGGCCGTCACCGACCGTAATGAGAAGCCGTCACTTCCACTCGAGGCGGAGCCCCACCATTGCGCGGCCAGCAGACCCACCTGCCAGGCCACCAAGGCCCCTACGGCACCACCGAGAACGGCCAGGAACGTGCGGAAGCCGTGCCCCGGCCTCCGGACCTTGCTGTCGAGCAGGACCGCGGTGAAGCAGCCGGAAAGCAGCAGAAGCCCGGCAAGGACCAAATCCCTCGGGAGCCGCCCCGCCGAAGCCGTCGGATCGGCGAGGGCAGGATTTCCCGAGATCACGTTGAGGCCACCCGGAGCCAACAGCCACCAAGCGAGGCCCAGCCCAACGCCCGAGGCGGCGGGCACCGCGAGCCAAAGCCACCATGTGCGGTCCCGCGTGTCCGTTCCGGTGTCCGGGTCAGTATCCCCCGCGGGGCCGGAGACGAGAAGGTTCGATGTTGGCTTGGTCATGACACAAACATTAACAAACGTTTCTGGACGCCCAACAAGCAAGCGTGCCGGCGAGCAGCGGAATACGCTGAATCCACCAGCGTTAATACCAATAGCTCACGCAGGAGATCGGCAAAGTGGCTTCGGACAATCCAGCTTTTGAAGCAACATTCAAGCAAATGTTCCGCCGGCATGCCGCCGGCGTGGCCATCATCACTGCCGACCTCAACGGCAAGCCTTTCGGGTTCACTGCGACCTCCGTGGCTTCGCTGTCGGCCGAGCCGCCCCGCTTCACGTTCAACATGTCCCGCAGTTCCAGTTCCTGGCCGGCGGTGGCGAATTCGACGTATATCGGCTTGCACATGCTCGGCCTCGAGAACCAGGCCCTCGCGGACCGCTTCGCCCGCACCCAGGAAAGGTTTGAAGGCGATCATTGGGAGCCAGGGCCCTTCGATGTCCCCATCCTCAAGAACGTGGCCGGCTGGCTGATCGGCAAGATCCAGATGCGCCTGTCCTTCGAAAACAACGCGATCGTGGTGGTGGAGGTTGTCGACGGGCTGGTCGGCGAGGACGACACTCCCCTGCTGTACCACTCGGGCTCCTACGGCCAGCCGGTTCCGCTCGACTATGAAATTTAGTCAGGGCAGGAAAATCCGGTGAGGGCAGGAAATCCAGCGTCACCGGCCGGCTGGCTCAGGTAGCCGGCCGGTCACGTGTCCAGGCAGGTCGGGCCAAGAAGTACCTTGAGGTCACCGAAAAGTGACGGGGTGGGATTCACGCGCAGGTGCACGGGCAAGCCCATGACCTCGACCTTGGAGTCGCCCTGCAAGTGGAGCCTGACCTCGGAGTTTCCCCGGTGGGTGGTCAAAACATCGCGAAGATCGGTGACGACGGCTTCGGTTGCCTTGTAGGTGGGCATCGTGATGACGAGAGGACCGTTGGTGCTCTCGCTCAGGTCCGGAACCGAGAGCTCCATGCAGTTCAAGGTGACCGCACCGTCGTCGCGCCGCTGCAAGCGGCCCTTGACCACCACGATCAGGTCCTCCGCGAGGACCGAAGCGATGGGCCCGTACACCTGGCCGAAGAACATGACCTCGATGGAAGCACCGAGGTCTTCGATCTCCGCCCGCGCGTAGGCGTTGCCGCTTGCTTTGGCGATCCTGCGGCTGAGTGAAGTGATCATACCCGCAATGGTGACGATGGCGCCGTCGTGCGGTCCGTCTTCTCCGAGAATAGACGTGATCGATTGCTCTGCATGCTGGCTCAGCACGCCCTCAAGCCCCTGCAGGGGGTGGTCCGAAACATAGAGTCCCAGCATGTCCCGCTCGAAGGCGAGCTTGTCCTTCTTCTCCCATTCCGGTAGGTCCGGGATCTCCGTGCTCAGGGAGGCCTGCGGCTCCTGGTCCTCGAATCCGGCAAAGAGATCGAACTGGCCGATCGCCTCATTGCGCTTGAGCGTGATGACGGAGTCGATCGCTTCTTCGTGCACCATGGCCAAAGCACGCCGGTGATGGCCGAGGGAGTCGAACGCGCCGGCCTTGATGAGGGACTCGATGGTGCGCTTGTTGCAGACCACCGCCGGGACCTTCATGAGGAAGTCCTTGAAGGAGGTGTAGGCGCCCTCGCTCGCACGGGCCGCCACCATGGCTTCCACCACGTTGACGCCGACGTTGCGGATGGCCCCCATTCCGAAGCGGATGTCGGTTCCCACAGGAGTGAAGTTGAGGCTTGACTCGTTGACGTCCGGCGGTAGGACCGTGATGCCCATGCGCCGGCACTCATTGAGGTAGATCGCCGATTTGTCCTTGTCGTCGCCCACGGACGTGAGCAGGGCAGCCATGTATTCGGGGGCGTAGTGGGCCTTCAGGTACGCAGTCCAGTAGGAGATGACACCGTACGCTGCGGAGTGCGCCTTGTTGAAGGCGTAGTCGGAGAACGGGAGCAGGATGTCCCACAGGGTCTTGACGGCCTCCATGGAGTAGCCGTTGTCCTGCATGCCTTGGGAAAAGCCGGCGAACTGCTTGTCCAGCTCGGATTTCTTCTTCTTGCCCATGGCACGGCGCAGGATATCGGCTTGACCCAGTGAGTAGCCGGCCAGCTTCTGGGCCACGGCCATGACCTGCTCCTGGTACACGATCAGGCCGTAGGTTCCGCCGAGGATTTCCGAGAGCGGTTCCTCGAGCTCCGGATGGATCGGGATGACTTCCTGGATCTTGTTCTTGCGCAGGGCGTAGTCGGTGTGCGCGTTGGCACCCATGGGACCTGGCCGGTACAGCGCCAACACGGCGGAGATGTCTTCGAAGTTGTCAGGCTTCATGAGCTTGAGCAGCGACCGCATGGGTCCGCCGTCGAGCTGGAAGACCCCCAAAGTGTCGCCGCGCGCCAGCAACTCGTACGACGCCGGGTCGTCCAACGCCAGGTGCTCAAGATCGAGGTCGACGCCCCGGTTCATCTTGATGTTTTCCAGCGCGTCGGAAATGATCGTCAGGTTCCTCAAGCCGAGGAAGTCCATCTTGATCAGGCCAAGGCCTTCGGACGTCGGGTAATCGAACTGCGTGATGACTTGGCCGTCCTGGATGCGGCGCATGACAGGAATGACGTCGATGATGGGGTCCGAGGACATGATGACACCGGCGGCATGCACGCCCCACTGCCGCTTCAGCCCCTCAATGCCCAGCGCGGTCTCGAAGACCTTGGCAGCCTCCGGGTCGGTGCTGATCAGCTGGCGGAAGTCGCCGGCCTCGCCATAGCGCTTGGCCTCCGGGTTCTGGATGTCCGCCAGCGGGATGTCCTTGGCCATCACGGCCGGTGGCAGGGCCTTGGTGAGCTGTTCACCCATGCTGAACGGGTAGCCAAGCACGCGGGAGGAGTCCTTGAGCGCCTGCTTGGTCTTGATGGTTCCGTAGGTGACAATCATGGCAACGCGCTCGTCGCCGTACTTCCGGGTGACGTAGTCGATCACCTCGGAACGGCGACGATCATCGAAGTCGACGTCGAAGTCGGGCATGGATACGCGGTCCGGGTTGAGGAAGCGCTCGAAAATCAGGCCGTGTTCCAGCGGGTCGAGGTCGGTGATGCGCATGGCGTACGCCACCATGGAGCCCGCACCCGAACCACGGCCCGGGCCCACCCTGATTCCGTTGTTCTTTGCCCAGTTGATGAAGTCGGCCACCACGAGGAAGTAGCCCGGGAAGCCCATGGAGGTGATGACGTCAAGCTCATAGTCGGCTTGCTTGCGCACCTTGTCCGGGACGCCGTCCGGGTAGCGGTAATCGAGTCCCGTGGCCACTTCCTTGACGAGCCAGGACGTCTCGTCCTCGCCGGGAGGGCAGGGGAACCGCGGCATGTAGTTCGCGCCAGTGTTGAAGGACACTTCGCAGCGCTCGGCGATCAACAAGGTGTTGTCGCAGGCCTCGGGATGGTCGCGGAACAGCTCGCGCATCTCCTGCGGCGACTTCAAGTAGTAGCCGCTGCCGGAGAAAGCGAACCGGGAGCCGCCGTTGTCATAGGTGGGCTCAAGCAGAGTGGAGCCCGACTGGATCGCCAAAAGCGCCTCGTGGGCCTTCGCATCATGCTCGTGCGTGTAGTGGAGGTCGTTGGTGGCCACGAGCGGAAGCTTCAGTTCCTTGGCCAGGCGCAGCAGATCGCCGGTGACCCGCCGCTCGATGTCCAGGCCATGGTCCATCAGTTCGCAGAAGTAGTTTTCCGCACCGAAGATGTCGCGGAACTCGGATGCCGCAGCCAGCGCCTCCCGGTATTGTCCCAGCCGGAGGCGGGTCTGGACTTCACCGGAAGGGCAACCGGTGGTGGCGATCAGGCCTTCGGAATAGGTGTTCAGCAACTCCCGGTCCAAGCGTGGCCATTTGCCGAACACCGAGTCGAGCGAAGCAATCGAGGATGCCCGGAACAGATTCCGCATGCCCGCGTTGTTGTAGCTCAACAACGTCATGTGGGTGTAGGAACCACCACCGGACACGTCGTCTTTCCGCTGGCTCTCGTCGCCCCAACGGACGCGCTCCTTGTCGCCGCGCGCCGTGCCCGGCGTGACATAGGCCTCGACGCCGATGATCGGCTTGATGCCTTTGTCGGTGGCCTTCTTCCAGAAATCGAAGGCACCGAACAAGTACCCGTGGTCCGTGGTGGCCAGTGCCGGCATGCCCAACCGCTCGGTCTCGTCAAACAACTCAGTGAGACGGGCCGCACCATCCAGCATGGAGTATTCGGTGTGGGTGTGCAGATGGACGAACGAGTCATTGCTGGAAGTCACCACGACAGTCTACCGGCAGGGACCCCGCGGTTGGAGTGGCGCGCTGGAAGCGTGGATCGCGCTACGCGTTGCCGCTTTCCAGAAGCTCGAGCGCGTATTGCAGGTCCGCCGGATACTGGCTGGTGACTTCCACCCACTCGCCGGTCCGGGGGTGGTTGAAGCCAAGCCGCCGCGCGTGCAGCCACTGCCGGGTCAGTCCCAGGTTGGCAGCCAAACGGGGGTCCGCCCCATAGGTCAGGTCGCCGGCGCAGGGGTGCCGGAGGGCCGAGAAGTGAACCCGGATCTGGTGTGTCCTGCCTGTCTCAAGATGAATTTCCACGAGGGTCGCCTTGCCATAGGCCTCGAGGACTTCGTAGTGCGTCACTGAGGGACGGCCATCCTCGATCACCGCGAATCGCCAATCATGCCCGGGGTGGCGCCCGATGGGCGCGTCTATGGTGCCTTCCAGGGGATCCGGCAGGCCCTGGACCACTGCGTGGTACACCTTGTCCACCGTGCGTTCCTTGAAGGCCCGCTTGAGCACCGTGTAAGCGTGTTCGCTCTTGGCCACGACCATGACTCCCGACGTTCCGACGTCGAGGCGGTGGACGATGCCGGCACGTTCAGGCGCGCCTGACGTCGAGATCCGGTATCCCGCACCGGCGAGGCCACCCACCACGGTAGGACCAACCCAACCCGGAGACGGGTGCGCCGCCACGCCGACCGGCTTGTCGATGACGACAAAATCGTCATCGTCCAACAGGATATTCAGGCCTTCCACGACTTCCTCCACGACTTCCAAGGGATCCCTGCGTTCGGGAACGGTGACTTCCAACACGGACCCGGCAATGAGTTTCGCCGACTTGCCCACTGTGTTCGCGGAGACTGTGACATTGCCCTCGGCGATCAACAAGGCGGCCGCGGAGCGGGAGATATCCATCATCTTCGCCAAGCCCGCGTCGGCCCTTGCCCCGCCCAATTCTTCGGGCACCACGAACTGCTCAGACATCGCCCGGAGCCTGTTCTTCCGGCGTGCCGGATTTTGCCGGCGCGGAATCGGCGGAATGATGGCGGGAGCCGTCGAGTCCGATCCCCCGTATGGTCAGCAGGCAGATGATCACGACGCCGGAAACCACCGCGGAGTCGGCGATGTTGAAGATTGCGAAGTTGGGCAACTGGATGAAGTCCACCACGTGGCCCATGGCGAAGGAAGGCTCGCGGAAAAGCCGGTCCGTAAGGTTCCCGAGCGCGCCGCCCAGCAGCAGGCCGAGCGCCAGTGACCACCAGACCGACCCCAATCGACGCACTTGGAACAGAATCACCACCGAAACGGCGGCCATGACGATCGTGAAGACCCACGTGACGTTTTCACCGATGGAGAACGCAGCGCCCGAGTTTCGGATGTAGTACCAATGCAGGAGCGGAGGAAGCACAGGGATCCGCTCGCCTTCGACCATGGTGCTGGTGACCCAGAGCTTGGTCAGTTGATCGAAGGCGTACGCGAACACGGCGAAGCCGGCAAAGACCCAAAGCAGTGCCGGACGCCACGTGTGGGCTTTGGTGCGGACCGGTTCCGTGGTGCCGTTCGTTTGTTCTGTGCCGTCAGTTTGTTCGTCGCTCATAGTACTTTCATTCGGTAACCGTGGCTTCTGGCGCCTTAACAGGCGAAAGCCGGTGGCCGAGGAATCCCCAGCCACCGGCTTTCAGAATACTTGCTAGACCTCTGCGGCGGCTTCGCCGACCTCAGGAGCGGCAACCGAGCCGCGGGCATCCAGGTCACGCAGCTGGCCTTCGATGTAGGCCTTCAGGCGGGAGCGGTAGTCGCGCTCGAAGCCGCGGAGCTGCTCCACCTTGCGTTCGAGAACGCTGCGCTGCTGCTCGAGGGCACCGAGGATCTTGCGGGACTTGTCCTGCGCGTCGTTGACGAGGCTGGAGGCTTCGATCTGTGCCTCGGCAATGATCTTTTCCTTCTGCTGCTCGCCATCGGCCACGTGCTTGTCGTGCATCTGCTGGGCCATGGCCAGCAGGCCGGCTGCGGACTCGGCGGAAGGAGAGCCTGCGGAAGGTGCGGCCGGGGCCGGAGCGGCGGCAACGGCCGGCTCCTTCTTCTTCTCGGCCTCGGCGGCCTTCGCTTCGGCTTCCGCCTTGGCCTGTGCGTCCTTGTCGGCCTTCACCGGAGCGGGCACCTTCTCGACCACGGGTGCCGATGCTGCGCTGGCAGGGACCGGGTTTCCGCCTTCGGCGAGCTTCTTGCGGAGCTCGTCGTTCTCCTGGTTCAAGCGCCTCAGCTCGACGACGATTTCGTCGAGAAAGTCGTCGACCTCGTCCTGGTCGTAGCCTTCGCGGAACTTGGTCGGCTGAAAGCGCTTGTTGACAACGTCTTCTGGCGTCAAAGCCATCTGGTCACCTCGTTGGTCTAGTTAGTCAGTAGGCCTTCCGGCCGTTCAAAACTACGGTACCTAAATATCATCTGATTCCCCCAATTCAACACCATCGTGTTGGGTCGGAGGTTTGCAGCCCACTAGCCGAAGAAAACAGATTGACGGCACATGGACTGCGGAAGAGCTACGCCAGCGAGTAGACGAATCCCATCGCGATGCTGACGACAATAAACACGATCAGAAATGCCAGGTCAAGGGACACCCCACCAAGCTGCAGCGGTGGAATGAGCCGGCGGATCCGTTTCAAGGGCGGATCAGTCACGGAATAGACCACGTGCGCGGCCACCAAGGCGCCACCGCGGGGGCGCCACTGGCGCGCAAACATCTGCACCAGATCGAAAACGAGCCTGATGATGAGGGTGACCAGGAACAGCAGCAATGCAATGTACAAAAGGCCGAAAACTATGCCCACGGGTTAGCTCAGATCTCCTAGTTCGCCATTTTTCCGGTCAGTCCCTCTATTGCAACACAGATGCCAGGCAGATCGCTCTGCCTGGCATCCGGGTTGACCGCGCTAGCTCTGGTTGAAGAACGTTGCTTGCGCTTCGCTGACCTTCTTGTCGTCGCCGAGAACTTCGACGTACGACGGCGACAGCAGGAAAACCTTGCTGGTGACGCGCTCAATGCTGCCGTGGAGTCCGAAGACCAAACCGGCGGAAAAATCGACGAGGCGCTTGGCATCTGCCTCGCCCATGTCCGTGACGTTCATGATCACCGGGATGCCATCCCGGAAACTCTCGCCGATGATCTTGGCGTCATTGTAGGAGCGGGGATGGACAGTGGTGATCTGCCTCAGACCGGAGGCGTCTTCGCGGCTGGACGCCGCACGCTTGATAGGTGTCACGGGTGCGCGGTATTCCTCTTCGGCGACAGGGGGGACTTCACGAACTACTTCACGTACAGGTGCTGGGGCGCGGCGCTCTTCACGATTGTGGTCGACCGACCGGTCCTCGTCCGTGTGCTGCACGTGCTGCTCAGACTCGTAGTGTTCATCGCCATCGGCGAGCCCAAGATAAACCATTGTCTTGCGCAGTGCGCCAGCCATGCTGGACTCCTATCGTGTCTGCAGTGGGCGGGCCGCCCATGACTTGACATCGCTGAAATCCCGGCCCGTCGCTTCCAATACTTTGACGCTACCCCACGCGCGGGCGCGAACCGAGAATATCCGAGCCAATTCGCAGGTGTGTCGCACCGAATTGAACGGCAGCTTCGAGGTCCTGGCTCATCCCGGCGGATACCCCCACGGCGTCCGGGTGAAGTCCCCGAAGTTCCTGTGAAATGTTGGCGAGTTTCTCGAACGCTTCCTCCGGGGGCGCACCGAGCGGCGCGACCGCCATCACGCCGGCCAGGCGCAGTCCGGCGGCGGTTGCGATGGATTCCGCGAGGCGCTCGACGTCGGACGGAGCGGCACCGCCGCGGTGGGCGCCGCCGTCGTCCTCAAGACTGACCTGGATGTAGCAGTCGAGGTCCGGCCTGCCGGACTCGGACTGTTGCCGCGCAACGGCCTTTGCAAGTGCCTCGGCGAGTTGCGGACGGTCGATCGATTGCACGGAGAACGCGTACTTCACGACGGACTTGGCCTTGTTGCTTTGCAGTTGACCAATGAAGTGCCAACGCACCGGGAGTCCGGCGAGCTCGGCGGACTTCGCGGCCGCCTCTTGGTCCCGGTTTTCGCCGACATCCGTCACGCCAAGTGCCGCCAGCCGCGCTACGTCCGCTGCGGGATGGAACTTGCTGACGACTATCAGTTGCGGCTCTTCGCTTCGCCCGGCGGCCGCGGTTGCCGCCGAAATCCTTTGGCGGACCGCGGAGAGCCGTTCGCGCAGCTCGGCCGTACGCCGATCGCCCGCGGCGCTTTCCGCCGTGGGGAAATCCTCACTCATGCGTCCACACCAAACCTGCAAACCGCCCTGTTTTCTGATTGCGCCGGTACGAGAAGAGCCGGGCGGTCTCGCGCGTGCACTCCCCCGAGTACTCGACCGTGACGTCGAGTGCCTGCAGCTGGGCACGCACACCGGCAGGCAGGTCCAGTGCGGGCGTGCCCCACGAGGTTGTGGACCAGGTTTCCGGAACCGCTGCAGCCACGTCCGTCCGCAGCTGTTCCGGAACTTCGTAGCATTCACCGCAGATGGAAGGGCCCACCCACGCGCTGATGGCCGCCGCGCCGCGGTTTCGCATTTCCACCACAGCGGCCGAAACGATATCGGCGGCAACCCCGGGCCGGCCGGCATGGACCACCGCAAGGACGGGATTGACGTCATCCGGCACTTCGCCCAAGAGCACAACGGGGACACAATCGGCCACCATGACCGCGAGGGGTTGCCCCCTTGACACCATGGCGTCCGCCGTTGGTCCGTCCCCGGGCACGGAGATGAATTCGACGGCTTTTCCGTGGACCTGGTTCATGTATTGGAAACGGCGTCCGCCGAGCCCCGCTGCTGCTTCCAGCCGGGCCCGGCGCACCATGACGTCGTCAGGATTGTCCGCTACGTGCAGTGCAAGGTTGCCCGCATCGTCATCGGAGAAGGCAACCGAAATTCCGGGCCGCACTTCTTTTCGCCACCAAAACACTACTGGCTAACTCTCCTGGGTGGGTTTGAACAGAGCTGCTACTTCAGGAAGTCCGGAACATCGAGGTCGTCGGTGCGGCTTCCCGAAAGGTCCGGTTCGACGACGGCCGGGAGGTCGACGTCGAAGCCCGAGTCGGCGGGCAAGGCGGACGGGCGCTGCTGGCCCCAGTTGCTCAAGCCGGAAGCTCCGACACCGGCGGAAACATGCTGCGGCGCAGAGTAGGCCGGAGCAGCTGTTGGTGCCGCGGGACGGTCCGGAGCGGCAGGGGCCTGGTGCTGACCCGGCTGCTGGGCTGCAGGCTGGTTCATCGAGGGTGAGGTGGCCTTGAGGTCGTCAAAACCGGCGGCGATAACCGTGACGCGCGCCTCGTCACCCAAGGCGTCGTCGATGACGGCACCGAAGATGATGTTGGCTTCGGGGTGGGCCACTTCCTGCACGAGCCTCGCGGCCTCGTTGATCTCGAACAGGCCGAGGTCCGAGCCGCCCTGGATGGAAAGCAGGACGCCGTGGGCGCCGTCGATCGATGCTTCCAGAAGCGGAGAAGCGATGGCGAGTTCGGCGGCCTTGACAGCGCGGTCCTCTCCTCGTGCCGAGCCGATACCCATCAGCGCTGAGCCTGCACCCTGCATGACCGACTTGACGTCGGCGAAGTCGAGGTTGATCAGGCCAGGGGTGGTGATGAGGTCCGTGATGCCCTGGACACCGGACAGAAGTACTTGGTCAGCGGAACGGAAAGCGTCCAGGACGGAGACGTTACGGTCGCTGATGGACAGGAGGCGGTCGTTGGGGATGACGATGAGGGTATCGACTTCGTCGCGCAGGGCGTCGATTCCGGCCTCGGCCGAGCCGGCGCGCCGGCGGCCTTCGAAGGTGAAGGGACGCGTGACCACACCGATGGTCAGTGCGCCGAGCGAGCGTGCGATCCGGGCCACGACGGGGGCGCCGCCGGTTCCGGTTCCGCCGCCTTCGCCTGCGGTGACGAAGACCATGTCGGCTCCGCGGATGACCTCTTCGATCTCGTCGGCGTGGTCCTCGGCTGCCTGGCGTCCGACGTCGGGGTTGGCGCCGGCTCCCAGACCGCGGGTGAGTTCACGTCCGACGTCGAGCTTGACGTCCGCGTCGCTCATGAGGAGAGCCTGGGCATCGGTGTTGATGGCGATGAACTCGACGCCGCGGAGGCCGACTTCGATCATTCGGTTAACTGCATTCACGCCACCGCCGCCGATGCCGACGACCTTGATGACGGCCAAGTAATTCTGCGGTGCTGCCACGTTTCGTGCCCCTTGCTTGTGTCCTATAGCGAAACAGATCGAGTCCAACTTGAATTCTTGGACCTTAACCCTCTAGTTGAAGGTTATAGTTATGTCAAGTAACTCTTAAGTGACGGTATGGGCTATGAATCCGACATTCAATGACCGCCTCCGCGTGTCGTGTGAAAGTCCGAAAAATAGCCCTCTACGTCAGAGAAGTTACTTCCTGAAATGGTCTATTTGGTGAACGGGTGCCTCGGTGCGCTGACATCGTAGACATTCACCGGAACTTTTGGATTGGCGGGAGCCTTGAGCAAGGCCTCGAGGACGCGGGCCTTCAGCTCCTTCTCGTCCGCATTCCCCCACACCACGATCTTGCCGTCCGTGAGCTTGAGCTCGACGGCGTCCGGCGACGAGGCCGACGCGTTGGCCATCTTCGCCAGGACATCCGCCGGCAGCGTCGCAAGAACGGCCGTGATCGCCTTGAAGAGATTCTGGTTGGCTCCTTGCCCATCGATGAGCGGCAAGGCAACCGATGCGGGATCGGCCGTTGATCCGAGCTGGACGCCGTCGACGTCAACCAGTGAATAGTTGTCACCGCTCTTCACCAGGGCCACGGGTACCCGCTCCACGATGTGGACCAGGAGTTCCGACGGCGGCCGTGCTTCGGTACTGACTGAACGCACCTGGACGAGGGGCTTGAGCAGCGCGGCGATCTCGGCGTCGTTGATTTGCGGAAGGGGTTTTCCCTTCACCGGTTCGAGTGCCTTCTGGACGCTCCCCGCCTGGAGAAGCTTCGTACCGTCGACCGACACTGTGCGCACGGCGAACACCGGCGAGTAGATCGCCGCAACAATAATTCCGGCGACAAGGGCGACGATGATTGCCAAGGCAGTGAGCACGGTCCTCCGGCGCTTGCGTCCCTTGGGTTCCGGAAAGGCCAGCACGTTGCTGTCCTTCGCACGGGCGGCCTCCGAAGGGCCACCGACGGGATCGTCGAGGCTGCGTTCAGCACTGACGACTCCCGGCCGGGTGCCCGCCTGCGGCTTGAAAGTCGGCTTCCGGGTGTCAGCCACCCAACAGCTCCACGATCCGGGGCCCGTATGCCGTGACGTCACCGGCTCCGACGGTGAGGACGATGTCGCCCTCCCCGGCCGCGGAGAGAACCGCGTCCAGCGCTTCCTGCCCGCCGGCAACGAGCCTGCCGCTCTTGAGGCGCCCTGTGATCAGGGTGCTCGTGACCCCGGGAATGGGATCCTCGCGGGCAGGGTAGATATCCAGCACGAGGGCCGTATCCGCCTCGCCAAGCGCTTCAGCAAACTGCTCCGCGAATTCGCGCGTGCGGGAAAACAGATGTGGCTGGAAGAGCACATGCACCTTGTTGCCGCCTGCGACGGAACGGGCAGCGGTCAGGGCGGCCCGGACCTCCGTGGGGTGGTGGGCGTAGTCGTCGTAGACACGCACGCCCCTCCCCTGCCCCTTGAACTCGAATCGCCGCGAGGCTCCGGTGAAATGGCCGAGGGCGGCCGCGGCAGCCCCGGGCGCCACGCCGAGCTCGACGGCGACGCCGAACGCGGCCGCCGCGTTCAAGGCGTTGTGCCTCCCGGGCACTTGGAGGTCGAGCCGGTATTCCTGTCCGCCCACGGAGACCCTGACGTCGCCGGGTCCCCCGTCGCGCAGCCGGATATCGGCGTCCTCCGCGGTCCCGTAGCTCAGTACCCGGGTATTGCCTGCGGCGCGGGTCCGTTCCGCGAGGGCCCGGGCGCCGTCGTCGTCCGCGCAGGCGAAAAGCACGCCGTTGGCGGGCAGGAGTGCCGCGAAACTGTCGAAAGAGGCGTAGACGGCCTCAGGCGTGCCGTAGTAGTCCAGGTGGTCGGCCTCGACGTTGGTGACGACGGCGATGAGGGGCCGGTAGTTGAGGAAGGAACCGTCCGATTCGTCGGCTTCGGCAACGAAGATATCCGAGGCGCCGTGCGCCGCGTTGACACCGAGGGCGGGTACGTTGGCGCCGATGGCGAACGACGGATCCAGACCCGCTTCCTTGAGCAACACGGCAACCATTGACGTGGTGGTGGATTTGCCGTGCGTCCCGGCCACGGTCACCACACGGTCGGCACCCATGGTTGCTGCGAGGGCCTCGGAGCGGTGGAGCACCGGCAGGCCGGCCGCTCGGGCGGCTTCCAGCTCCGGATTGTCCGCCCTGATGGCCGAACCGGCGACGACGGTCTGGGCGTCACGAAGATTTTCTGCGGCGTAACCCACAGCGATCCGCGCCCCGGCGGACTGGAGGTCCTGCATGACGGGCAGGTCCTTGGCGTCGGAACCGCTCACGGGAACGCCCCTGGCCACCATGATGCGTGCGACGGCGGACATGCCCACGCCGCCGATGCCGATGAAATGGACCCTGCCGAGGGAATTGATGTCTGCGAGGGGCTGGGTCATTCGGATACCGCTTCCAAGACGAGATCAGCCATCCGCTGATCAGCATTTCTGATGCCAAGTTCCTTTGCCTTGCTGGCCATGTCCTCAAGGCGGGCTTGATCCGTGAGCAAGGGAATCAACTCGGCTTTGAGCCATTCCGCGGTCAAGGCCCGGTCGTCGACCAGAAGCGCTGCCCCGGCCTTGACCAGTGCGGAGGCGTTCATTGCCTGCTCGCCGTTTCCGATGGGCAGTGGAACGAAGACTGCCGGGAGCCCGACGGCGGCCACCTCACTGACGGTTGCCGCGCCGGATCGGGCAAGGAGGACGTCTGCTGCCGCGTAGACGTTTTCCATGCCGTCGACGTATTCCACCTGGTGGTAGCCGTCGGCAGCCAGGGGGGCGCCGTCGTCGTTCGTCACTGCCTTGCCCCGGCCGGTGATGTGCAGTGTCTGGATACCGGCATCCGCCAAAGCGGCGACGGCACCGGCGATGGTGCGGTTGATGCTTTGGGCGCCCGAGGAACCGCCCGTCACGATGAGTGCTGGCTGTCCGGCGTCCAGGCCAAGCGACTGCCGGGCATCCGCGCGCCAGGCCGCCCGGTCCAAACCGGCGATGGCCTTGCGCATGGGCATCCCCACATGGCGGGCGTGCCGTAGCCGGGTTTCCGGGAAGGCCACGCCCACGTGCTTGGTGAACATGGATCCTAACCGGTTGGCAAGCCCTGCGCGCGTGTTGGCCTCGTGGATGACGATGGGGATCCTGCGACGCCAGGCCGCGAGGTACATGGGAGTGCAGACATAGCCGCCGACGCCGAGGAGGACGTCGGCCTGTGCGTCGTCCAGGATGCGCCCGGCTTGCTTGACGGCCGCCGCGAGCCTGCCGGGCAGTTTGAGCAGATCCGCGGAAGGCTTGCGGGGAAAGGGAACCCGGTCAATCGTGGCCAGCTCGTAGCCGGCGGCCGGCACGAGGCGCGTTTCCATGCCGTTGGGCGTGCCGACGGCAAGGATCTTCGCGTCCGGCCGCAGCGACTTGATGGCGTCGGCGATGGCAAGCAGGGGGCTGATGTGTCCGGCGGTCCCGCCGCCGGCGAGGACCACGGAGAGGGGCTTGGGCTGGGAATTCATGGAGTGCTATGTACGCTTTCGTGCAGTTTTCGCAAATCGCCAGCGCGGCTTGGAACGGCTGGCAGGAGCCATTTGGGCGCGGGCCAAAGACAACACTACGCCCACGCCACATAGCGACATCACCAACGCTGAACCGCCATAGGAAATGAAAGGCAGCGGAACGCCGATCACGGGGAGCAACCCTGCCACCATGGCCATGTTGATCGCGGCCTGTCCAAGCATCCACGCCATGATCGAGCCGCCGAGCACCCGGGCGAACAAGTCTTCCTGGTGGCTGACGACCCGGTAGATCGCAACCGCGAGCAAGGCAAAAAGCACCAGGACCACGATCGTCCCCACAAGCCCGAGTTCTTCCCCGATGACAGCGAAGATGAAGTCGTTGTGGGCTTCGGGAATCCACTGGTATTTTTGACGGCTCTGGCCGAGTCCGACACCAAGCCAACCTCCCGAAGCAAGGGCGCTGAGCCCCTGTTCGCTCTGGAAGCCGATGTCGCTCGCCCCCGCGCAGCTCTGCCCCATCCATGAGGTGATCCGGCACATCCGGTTTCCACTCGTGAACGCCAGGATCAGGGCGGCAGCTGCGGCAACTCCGCCGGCCGCAGCGAAGAGCCTCAAGTTGACGCCGCCGAAAAACAATCCGGCAGCCATGATGAGCATGACCACCAGGGAGGTTCCGAGGTCATGTCCGAGGACAATCAAGGTGATGATGGCGCCGGAGACCGGAACGACCGGGATCAGCGCGTGCGTCCACTTGTCCAGAAGTTTTGCTTTGACGGAAAGAACCGTGGCCATCCAGAGGACCAGCGCGAACTTGGCGAACTCCGATGGCTGGAAGGTGAAGCCGCCGATCTCGATCCAGTTCTGGTTGCCCAGCACACGTTTGCCGATGACCAGAACCAGCACCAGCAAGGCGCCGGCAAGAATGATCGAGGGCCACGCGAATCGCTTGAGCCACAGGACATTGACCCTCGAAAGCACCAGCATCGCGACGATGCCGATAGCGGCGAACATGCCTTGCTTAGTGGCGATGGAGTATGGGGATTCGCCGGCCGCAATCGCTTCGACGCTCGACGCCGACAGGACCATGATGATCCCGATGGCCGTCAGCGCAAGCGAAGCACCAAGAATCAAGTAGTAGGTTGACCCGCCGCTCGATTTACCGCTTCCCTCGAGAGTCGACCAAAACCCGGAAATCCCCGAGCGGATGCGGGACGGCAGCGAAGCCCGCCCAACGCCTCCCGCGCGTCCGGCGGGGTCTGCCTTGCCGGCCCGGGTCCGCCCGGGCCCGCTGCGCGTGGGCGTGCTGACCATTGTTACTCCTCGGTGGTCTGTGCCTGGCCTTCCACAAGCTCGCGCACTGCCCGGATGAAAGCATCGCCACGGTGAGCGTAGGAAGAGAACTGGTCCATGGAGGCAGCCGCCGGGGCCATCAGCACCGTATCGCCGGACTCGGCGATACTTGCTGCCGACTCGACAGCATGGGCCATCACGGTGTCGCCGAAGATCGGAGACGGTTCCGCGGCGGTACCAGCTGAATCGGCGGACTGCACCATTTCAGTGTCGCCCTTGGGCTGCCCGATTACGGGCACATCCGCTGCGTGTCGCTTGAGGGAGGCTTCCAGGTCCGCGGTGTCGGAGCCGATCAGCACCACTGCCTTGAGCCTGTGCGCGTTGTTTTCGACCAACTCGTCATAGTTGACGCCCTTGGAGAGACCGCCGGCGATCCAGACGACCTTGTCGAACGCCGACAGGGCAGCAGAAGCTGCGTGCGGATTGGTCGCCTTGGAGTCGTTGACCCAGAGCACGCCGTTCTGCTTGGCCACAGGCTGGATGCGGTGGTCTCCAGGGAGATAGTTCCTGAGGCCCTCCCGCACTGCGGCCGGTTCGACGCCGTAGGCGCGCACCAGCGCGGCGGCGGCCAGCGCGTTCGCAACCATGTGTCGCGGCGCGGCCGGGCCCAGGTCCGCCAGGGACGCGAGTTCCTCTGCTGAACTCTTGCGCTCTTCGATGAACGCGCGGTCCACGAGCAAGCCCTCGACGACGCCGAGCATGCTGACCGCCGGAGTCAGGGTGGTGAAACCGATCGCCCGGCAACCTTCGACCACGTCGGCGTTTTCCACCATGCGTTCGGTCTCGATCTGCTCGGCGTTGTAGATACACGCCTTCTGCGTGTTCTCGAAGATTTTTGCCTTGTCCGCGAGGTAGGACTCGTAGGAGCCGTGCCAGTCGACGTGGTCCTCGGCGACATTGAGGCAGACGCTCGCCACCGGGGAGAGCGACTCGATCCAGTGCAATTGGAAGCTGGAAAGCTCAACAGCGAAGGCGTCGTACTCCACTGGGTCACGGAGTGCGTCCAGGATGGGCGTGCCTACATTCCCCACGGCGATTGCCTTGAGCCCCGCTGCCTGCAGCATTGCCTCGGTCATGCCCACCGTGGTGGTCTTGCCGTTCGTACCCGTGATGGTGAGCCAGTCCGCCGTCTTGCGGCCCTGGCGTTCGCGCACCCGCCAAGCGAGTTCGACGTCGCCCCACACCGGTACGTGGGCCCTTTTGGCAGCTGCCAGGAGGGACTGGTCCGGGCGCCAGCCCGGCGACGTCACGACGAGCTCGGCCTTTTCACCGTCCACCCGGGGCAGCGTTTTGACTGCATCTTGGCCGAGGAGGACGTCGGCTGCGCCGACGATCTTCAAGGTGTCCGCCTGCGCGAGGGCCTTGGCGCTCGTCGCCGCGTCGACAACCACCACGCGTGCGCCCAGTTCGATCAAGGTATCGGCGGCCGCGAATCCGGACACACCGATGCCGGTCACGACGACACGGAGGCCCTTCCAGTCGGAATCCCAACTGACGAGGTCCTTGAGCCGGTCATTGGCAGAAGGCTTGGTTTGAGGACTTGCGCTCACAGCAGCACCACCCATTCAGCATAGAAAATCCCAAGGCCTGCGGCCACGAATAGTCCACAAAGAATCCAGAATCGGACAACCACCGTGATTTCGGCCCAACCCTTGAGTTCGAAATGATGCTGAAGTGGGGCCATCTTGAAGACCCGCTTACCCTTGGTGACCTTGAAGTAGCCCACCTGGATGATGACCGACAGCGTGATGAGGACGAAGAGCCCGCCGATGATGCCCAAAAGAAGTTCCGTGCGGGAGAGGATCGCAAAGCCGGCCACGGCACCGCCGATTGCCAGGGAACCGGTGTCGCCCATGAAGATCTTCGCCGGGGACGTGTTCCACCAGAGGAAGCCCACTAACGCGGCACTGCAAATAGCTGCCAGCAACGCCAGATCGAGCGGGTCGCGGACCGAATAGCAACCGCTGCCCGCCTCGCGGGGTGAACCGCATGCCTGGTTGTTCTGCCAGATTCCCATGAGTGTGTAGGCTCCGAAGACCATGATGGAGGCACCGGCCGCGAGGCCGTCCAATCCGTCCGTCAGGTTGACGCCGTTGGTTGCCGCAGTGACGATCAGGTTCGACCAGATGACGAACAGGATGGCTCCGAGGACGGTGCCCCCGAAGGCCAGGTTCAGCCAGGGAATGTCCCGCACAAGCGAAATATGCGTGGAGGCCGGCGTGATTCCCTGCGAGTCGGGGAAGTTCAGGACGAGCACTGCGAAGACAATGCCGACAAACGCTTGGAGAATCAGCTTCGCCTTGGCGTTGAGTCCGAGGCTGCGCTGCTTGGAAATCTTGATGAAATCGTCGAGGAAACCAACGAATCCCATACCGACCATCAGGAACAACAAGAGCAGACCCGAGGCGGACGGGCCCGGTGATCGCGGGTTCATCATCCACATGATCAGGTGGGTCAACCCGTAGCTGATGAGCACCGCGGCCACCACGACTGTCCCGCCCATCGTGGGGGTACCACGCTTGGTGTGGTGGGAGGTGGGTCCATCGTCGCGGATGAACTGGCCGTATCCCTTGGTGACGAGGAACCGGATGAAGAGTGGCGTGCCAACCAGGGCCACCAGGAGGGCGACGCCCGCGCCGATCAACAGTGCAATCACAGCAGCTCGTTCCCTTCATTGGCGGCAGTTGCAGCCGCGGTGTTCGCACTCGTACCGGTCTGTGGAGGTAATGCTATCCGATCCCCCAAATGCCTTAGGCCGACCCCGTTCGAGGACTTGAAAAGCACCAAGTCGCCCGGTTTGAGCTCAGCCTGCAGCAGTTCGTAGGCCTCGTCGGCCGTTTCGGTGAAGATGCACTCGTCGCCCCAGGAGCCTTCCTGGATCGCGGAAACATACAGCGCCCGGGCTTCCCGGCCAACCACCACGAGCCTGGAAATGTTCAAGCGGACCACTTGCGTACCCACAGCCGTGTGTTCGCGGATGGAATCTTCGCCGAGTTCCAACATCGCGCCAAGCACTGCCCACGTGCGGCGTCCCTGCCCGAGGTCGGCGAGGGTGCGCAATGCTGCGCGCATGGATTCCGGATTCGCGTTGTACGCGTCGTTGATGATGGTGACGCCGTCCGCGCGCTCAGTGCGTTCCATCCGCCACCGGCTGGCGGGCGACTGCTCGCTCAGCGACTCGGCGATCCCGGCCGCAGGGAGGCCAGCCGCGAACGCGGCGGCCGCAGCGGCAAGCAGGTTGGTGATGTGGTGCGCACCGATGAGCTTGCTGTGGACGGGATGGGGAGCCCCGCCGTCGGGCAGGAAGAGCTCGAATTCCGGGTGGCCGTTTTCGTCGATATCCGCGTTCCGGGCCTCGACTGCGGAGCCGGGAATGCCGGTAGCGGTGGTTCCGAGCACTGTGGCCTGGGTGCGGGAGACCATGGCGGCGACCCGCGCGTCGTCGAGGTTGATGACGGCGGTTCCGTCCCGCCCCAGCGCCTCTACAAGTTCGCCCTTGGCCTTCGCGATGTTCTCCACGCCACCAAACTCGCCGGCGTGGGCGGTGCCGACGCACAGAACGACGCCGATGTCCGGTTGGACCATCTCGGCGAGGTATTTGATGTGGCCAATCCCGGTTGCCCCCATTTCGATCACCAGGTAGCGGGTGCCCGCATCGGCTCCGAACACGGTGAGCGGCACGCCGACTTCACCGTTGTACGAACCCTGCGGAGCCACCGTGGCACCGGCCCGGGAAAGAATGCCCGCGAGCAGGTCCTTGGTGGTGGTCTTGCCCGCTGAGCCCGTGATGCCGATGACAGTGAAGGGCTCTCCCTGGGCCGCACGTTCGGCACGGATGCGGCGCACGGACTCCGCAGCCAGGGCACCCATGGCGATCACGGCGTCATCGACGACGACGGCGGGGTATGGCCGGCCGTCGTCGTCGGAAACGTCCCGCTCGGTCAGCGCCAGGACAGCCCCGCGTTCAAAGGCGGCGCCCACATAGGCGTGGCCGTCGGCGTTCTCTCCGGGCTTGGCCACGTACAACGATCCAGCGGCCGCCTCACGGGAGTCGGTAACGACGGACGCCGGGACAATGCCCGGGTCCGCTGCCAATCGGCCATGGGTAATATCGGCGATCTCCGCCGCAGTAAGTGCAATCATCTCGGTCTAGGACTCTATCCGCTCGTCCGTGGAAACCTTGAATCCCCTGGCTGTCAAGGCCGCCCGCAGTTCCACCCGGTCGTCGAGGGCGAGGTTGACGCCCTTCACTTCCTGCCACACCTCGTGGCCGCGGCCGGCGACCAGGATGGTGTCCTTCTCAGTGGCCAGTTCCACGGCTTGGCGGATGGCGACGTCCCGGGGGTACGCTTCCACGATCTCGCAGTCAAGGTCTTCCGACTCGCGGGCGGCACGGGCCCCAGCGATGACTTCCGAACGGATCGCAGCAGCGTCTTCATCATGGGGATCGTCGTCGCTGACAATCACGACGTCGGCGAGCCGGGCGGCTATGGCGCCCATGGTCGGCCGCTTGCCCTGGTCGCGCTGTCCTGTGGCGCCGAATACGACGATCACGCGGGATTCGGGGGCCTGCGGGCGCACGGCCTTGAGGGCCCTCGCCAGTGCGTCCGGGTTGTGCGCGAAATCGACGACGGCAGCCGGGGCATCCGAGATCAGTTGCATCCGGCCGGGTACGGAAACGGTGAAGGGATCGTGCACGTCGAGAGCCGCCTGCAGTGCCGACGGCTCGATGCCGGAGTCAAGCACCATAATGGTGGCCAACGCCGCGTTGGCGACGTTGAAGTCCCCTGGCAATCCTGTATGGACGCGCAGGACCGTTCCGTCGCGGTGGCGCAATTCGAAGTCCGTTCCAAGCCCCCGAGGCTTGGCCGACTCCACCGTCCAGTCGGCTCCGCCCCCGGGGGTGGCCGACATCGTGGTTACGGGAATTCCCGCCTCATCGGCCAGCTGGCGCCCCCACGGATCATCCACGGTCACTACGGCCCGCCGTGCGCGCGCGCTCGTGAACAGCTCCGCCTTGGTCCGGAAGTACTCGTCCATGCTTCCGTGGAGATC
>NZ_JBYSXD010000048.1:0-35543 GCF_058781865.1 Arthrobacter sp. FW306-1B-F12A | reverse complement strand
TCGAATATGAAACAATCAACCGGACCGCGCTCACAGCGGCCTAAGACCCCGAGTCAACAAAAGCCGGGGCAGTCCCAACTTTCGCAGCTTGTCCGGATTCTGGTTCTCTGGACTTTGCAGCTCGGCAAGTTTGATTATTAGGTTTTCGCCGCTGTGGGACGAGGCACCGGAGTCGGTTGACCGGACGTGCCGTAGACCGTCAATCGTCTCAACTCGTGGCAGGTACTGCGGGATATCTATGTCTGCGAGAAGTCCTGATATGGGATACTTACCACCCCACCTTGAACTCATGGGTGAAAGGGCACTGAGGCGACTGAGTTCCATGCGGACCGCGAAATAGTCATTGTCCCTGATCGAGTACTCCCCCTGAGCCTTCTCAACAAGCGAGGGCTCCTCGACTGCCAGTGCGCCGTTGTGCCCGATTTCGAAATCGAGCCAAGCCAGTTCAGAGTCGGGACGATTGAACGTCGGCTGACGCAGGAGGTGCACCAAGGCTTCCGCATGCTGCTCGGTGGCTTGGTCACTGAAACTTAGTAGTTGAGTCGCGGTTTCCATGTCGCGTCGGACGCCTAACGCGAGTTTCGGCTTGTCAACGAATGCCCCGTTTAGTGGTCGCTCCAAACTGCCCGCAGACATCCAGCTTTCCAACCTTCCAAGTCGGTCATCGTCACTGAACATCGCATGAGCGAACCTGAGAATATTTGACTTGCCACTGTTGTTGGGGCCGGCAACAAGATGAACCTTGTCCATGGGGCCGATGAGTTGAGATTTCGAGCTCCAAAAGCTGCGATAGCCAGTGAGTCCGAAACCTGCAATGATATCTAGCCTATTCACCTGTCACTCGGCATTCGCGTTGACGGATTCAGCTGCGGCGGGCGCTTGCCGAGTGCGCCGCCGAGCGGTTGAACGTTCGGCCCTGAGCTTCTTGAGCTCTCCGGTGTTCAAGTCACCCTTGATGGCGCGAACGTAGTCGCGTTTTTCGTCGTGTCCGCCGCTGGCGAGTTTTGCTTTGATGTCGGTGGTGCGTTGCCGGATCTTGATCAGTTCGGTAACGGATTTGATCCGCGAGGCCAGCAGTGCGCGGGTTTGGGTGTGGGTCGGTTCGATGTCGAGGTTCGCCATGGTTCAACCCTAGCTTTGTGGTGTGGCTTATGTGGGCGGCCGGTCGTTGCCGGAGGTGCAGGGTTGCGTGAATTGTGCGTTGCGTCGATCGTCGATCCAGTCGTGGAGCTTTTCGGCGTAGCACCAGACGCTGCGTGCTGTGAGTGGGAAGTGTTCGGATCCTATGCGCTGGGCGCGCCAGTTACGTAACGGTACGCCCAGGATGCCGTATTGCTGTTCGCGCTTCGGTCGGACCGTCGAGGTGTTGATCGGGCGACACCTTTGGTGAGGCGACACGGTCCCAGAGCAGATCGTTTCGTCCATTTTTGCCCTAAGTTTTTAGAAGCATCGGAAGAATGGACTGCATGGATCCCCAACTAAAAGTGGCGAATAGAACTATGCGCCCCGCGCGAAATCATAGGTTTCGCGGGAACGGCTCGTCGTACGCTGCTCGCCGGCTGCTGGAGCGCTCAAGAGTGTCCACGAAACACGAGAGTCCAGCACAGCCAGGATTGGTCATTACCCTGGGAGCCGTCGGCACTGTCTACTATGCGTTGCGGATCATCGGCTTCGTCGACGGAGACATAGACTCGGCCTTGGCTTTGATACCGCACCTTGATCTGTTGCCGACTCTAACAGCAATGGTAGTTTCGGTCGTCCCGTTCACAGCGATCCCGTTTGTCCTGCTATTGGTCCTGGTGCTTCGACGTATGGGTGCCGACGAGGTGACGAAGTGGGTCATCCCCGTGGTCGGTGTCATCCTTGTGGTGGCGGCAATTGCTTTGTCAAACGTCGCGATCGCTGCCCTTGCCATGCTGCTGTGGGGGGCTAAGAGTCTGTACAGGGGGATCGATCGGCACCGGTTAGTGCCTCGTTGGATAGCACGACTTCTGCAGGCCTTCGTACCAACGGGCGGAATGGTCATGACCTGGACAGGAGTCATTCTTCTGTTGACAACGGCCACCGGACTGCCCTGGCAAACATCCGAATCGGTTATGTTTCACGGCGAGTCAGCGGAGACGTTCTTCGTAATTTCGGAGAACGACAACCATCTGACCGTTGTCGACGACGCCGCGCGAAGCGTGACCGTTCGAAGTGCAACTGCGATTGACAGTCGCGAACGGTGCACGCTGGCAGCATCACGCGATCTATTATCAAGGTCGGTCTACCAACTTTTCATCGGTTGGCAGGCTCGGCAAGCATGTCCAGATTGAAATGGCCTGCGTCCCCATCGATGCAAACACGCAACAGTGGGGACTGCCCCGGCTTTCTTTGCAGTTAACTATCGTGGCTGAGTCCGAACCAAAAGCATCGAGTCCGTGCTGCTGCGGCGGTTGAGCAGGGCCCGGCTCGCGCCGTACCTTGAGGCAGCCGGGAGCCTGCAGGATGCGGCTCACCTTTGTCGGTGGAACATTCGGCTCTCGGGCCCGGCCTTGCCCTGCACATTTTCGAGGTCGTGCTTCGTAATGCCCTCGATGAAAAACTGTGTCTATGGAACGCCACCCAGACCAACCCGAAAACCGGACAGGCCCACTCCTCGGACTGGCTTCTTGATCCCTCGGTGTTGATAGAGCGGATCGTGGGCAGAGACATTCCCGATGCCAGGTCGCGGGCGGGACGATCAACGCGTCTGCGACCGAAGCACCTGCGGGAGCCGCTGCGCAATCACTTGAAGGTAGCGTTGCTCGCAAGGACCAGGCCAGTAACAGCCGAGCGATGACCGCAACGACTTACAGCGACGTCAACGATCCCAAGGCGGGGGAGTAGCGTCGCAGCAGTCTTTAGGCGAAAAAATCGGGGTGTGCACAATGTGCACACTCTTGCCGTCGGACTGGGCCCTACCGGGGCCGGACTGGGCCGTACTCGGCAAGTTTTCGGGAGTTCCCTGTCTTTCCAAGGCCCGGAATGCGGTTCGAGTCCCACCTCGGGCACAGCATTCCCCCTCGTCAGAGGGGTTTTTGCTTTAACGTGTGTACAAAGCTTGTGGTGGCGTCCCTCTGACGCTCGGTGCGCGGGCTGGTGCCTGGCCGCCGCGGTGGCCTATGAAGGTGTGTGGGTGGCGGGTTCAGGGTCCTGGCTGGTGGGCCCTCCGCCTGCTCTGGGGTGGGGTTATGCGGTTCCTCGTTCCGGTTCTGTCTGGTTGGTCGTGGTTGGCCAACACCAGTTCATGGCTCAGGGTTCCGGGGACGACATGATGAAACCGACCTTGGCGCGGAAGCGTCTTGGAAAGCTGCTTTCGGTCGTAAAAGGGGAGCTGTGCATGGTCGTTTGTCCTGCCAAAGTGGGTGTGGACAGTGTCCACACTTATGTCTGCTTTATGGAAGCGCAGATGGCGGTCCAACCCTAAGTCTTCGACGTACGTGCCTCAATGCACCTCGGGCACGGAGCTACGGAGCGACATTGGTTACCTCTCTCGGTGGTTGGTACCACGCAAGCAAATACGGAGTCGAAGCCCTAAGTGATGCACTGCGCATCGCGACCGCCCCGTTCGGCATCAACATCGTCGTCGCGGAGCCCGGCTCAATCCGCACCGAATGGAGTGCCCGCCGCGCGGGACGTGAAAGAAAACGCCACCGGCAGTGCTTACTCCACCCTCGTCAACGGCGTCGCCAAGACCCTTACCGCCAGCTCCCAGCCCGACGCCCGAACAACCTCGGCGACGAAACTGATCGACAAAACCATCGTCAAGATCGTCCGGACCAGGCGCCCGCGCTCCCGGTACCGCGGCGGATTCGGATCCATCCCCATGCTCTTCCTCCACTGGCTGCTCACGGATCGCGTCTTCGACGCCCTCATCTTACGAGCCTTCGCAGTCTGAGCCGCAGAAACCGAGCGGTCACGGCCGCGAAAACTGGCTGCCGCCGCCGTGCGTTGCACTCGAGGTGGGGTATCGCGCCGGAGAGGCGTGCACGAAACGGAGAGTGCCCGACGGCGGCTAGTCACCTGGGCGGGAAAACGCCCAGATTCTGGGCTTCCTTCTTCGTGCGGATTCATGCCTCGAATGGGCCTCTTCGAGGGCGAACGGTGCAAAATCCCGGCACTCCTCCTGTGTACACGGCTGTGCGGCTTGTCCCCGACGGTGTATCAAACTGACACGCTTTGTCCTGTTGCCCAGGCCCGATTCTGGAAGAGACCCAAATACGCCAACTAGTTTTAGTGAGTTGATTGCAATGATGAACCGGAAGCTCGCGCTTGGTCGGCATAGCGAGTGGGAACGGACGATCAAAGATTGCGACCGAACAATTCCGGGGGAGTCATCCGACCGCGAATCGGTGAACCTCAAGCAAAGCTCAGAGTTGAGCGGGCGTTTCAGTCCATGGCAACGCACATCGCCCGTGTCAAAGCCTCCCGTTGGCGACTTACCCAACGACGTTATCTGGCCGGACATCGCGGCAGCAGTCGCCTGAATCAAGATCAAGGTGAAAGAAGTGAAGGCTCGAGAAGCAGTCAAAGAACGCAGGATGCACGCAGCGCTGTCCGATTGGTGCGAGCTGCGAGGCGGAGAGGTGGTGACCATCGTGAGGAACGCAAAAGTCATTGCTCAAGGTCGAGTGGAGGAAGTGTCGGGGAGCGGAGGAGTCTTGTGGATCGTCAATGAAGAATCCGAAACACAGACATTTTTCAAGTCGGACGGGGTCTTTGTTCGGAGGGGCTGATATTGCCTCAAACTGTCGATCTCTCACGTTACGCACCTACCGGAAGGGAATAGGAGTGGAATTCCACCTCCAGCACGAATGGGGGCCACTGGTCGGCCTCGATGTCGAGATACGGCATAGCGGGAAACCGGTGCGCTACGGTCATGTGGACGCGGTCACCAGGGATGACCAAGTACTCTGGCTGCGGCACGACGGAGCTCTCCACCGACAGCTCTTTGAACGCTCCGAGGGCTTCGAAGTGTGGACCAAGTGCAAGTGGGAAGCGGTTCTCAATGGTTTCTAGCCTCAAAGACGCCCGGCCAATCAGGGCCGCCGCCCGCGACACGATTCAACGGCAGTCGTACAACACCCTTGGAAGATCAGTCACAAAAGAAGCGATGAGGCACGTCCAAGCAGAAGCATCTCGCGGGGGAACACGTGGCGTTAGGGTCATGTGGCACAACTCAGGTTCCTACATCATCGAACTCAGCGACGATATCCCTGTTGGAATGATCTATGAATGCCTCGCGGAAAGCCACGCCAATGACGCTTGAAGGGAACCGACCACAGCGAACGCCGACCATTGACTATGGGGATATCGTGTTGTCCAATCAAATGAGGACTGTGTTTCTTTTGCCCTTCCGCTGTGAGATAACAAGGAGGTGCTCGCTATGGCTTCAGCAGGGTCACTATCCAAGGAGTTTAACGAGCGGTTCCGGCGCGCTGACCGAGTCCGTGAGTTGTTTCTGATGCAGCCACAGACTGAGCTCACAGGGATCCGACCGATGATCGCCCGTTCCTGGTATCGAAGCCGGGCTGCCGGTGTCGACGCTGCGGCCGACCGCGGAATATTCGACGACGGTCGCGTAGACGAATACACAATCCAGGCGGCAGGACCACACCTCAAAAAGCTGGACGAAGTTGCAGCCGACATGGGCGGGTACGTGAGCCTAACGGCGCCGAATGGCGTGCTCGTCACTGCGAACTTTCTTCGTGAAGATGACGGATTTCCGGCCGGGTATTCCCTCTTGGAGGAGAGCATCGGCAGCAACGGCGAAGGACTAGCGCTCGAAGAGGGGCGGGGAGTTTGGCTCGCACCTGAGGAACACTTCCGCGAGGACATGAGGGGCAACTGGTGTTTTGCCTCCCTCGTCCGGGACCCGTTCCACAACCGAGTTCGCGCCGTGATCGGGCTGACTCTGCCCGCCAACCGGGTATCGGGTATCGAACCGTCCTCGACTTTGCTGATGCTTGAGGGTGTGGCATCCCGGATCGAGCGCGATATCGAGCAGCGTACCTCTTCCAAGGAACGGGCCCTGCTGAGCGAGTATTTGAGGATATCCCGGCGTCGCGGAAACCGCGCGGTGATTGCGATGGACGGGAAGAACTTCCTGTTGAACTCGTCTGCCACGGCCTCTCTAGAGGAAAGCGACTTCTCCATCATCTCCGGATATGCAAAAGCCGTAATGGCGTCCGGACGTAATCTGAACCGCGAGGTGATCCTTCAAGGTTCCGGGCCAGCAACGCTCGAAGTCTCTCCAGTGAGCCTTTCGGCGTCGAACGTTGGGGCCATTGTCGTAGTCAGAGTCGACGCGCTGCCGGAAGACCGAAAATCTGCAACGAGGAGTGCGCCGCGTAAGGCAGAGACCGCCCAGCTAGATACAGGTGACAGGCTGCGAACCAAGCTCGACGGGGCAAGCGCCGAATTTATGCGCATGCTGAATCTTGCCCGTAAGGCGGTCGAGCAGGCGCGTTCGGTCGCGATCCTCGGAGAGATCGGCAGCGGGAAGCGACATCTCGCCGAGGCAATCGCTTCGCTGCGCGGGGAGCGTATCGCGGTCGATGCTCAGAATGGTGGACTGGGCAGTCCGCAAATACGTGATCTTCTCCACCAAATTGACACCGAACGGCCTGCGACGCTCATTGTCGAACAGGCCGACGAACTTTCGCAGGTCGAGGCATCCGAAATCGCGAAGCAGCTTCGGGGCAATTCGTCTCTCCGCCTGATCTTCACGGCAACACGTCCTACCGACTCGACCCTGCTCCTCTCCGAGGCGTTCGATGTACTCGAGATCTCTGTTGCTCCACTGCGAAATAGGCGGGAAGATATCCCACAACTCGCCAATTCCATCGCGGAAGAACTGGGCGGTCAAAAATTGTCGCGCAGGCTCATCACGACGCTCACGAATACTGATTGGCCGCGAAACATTGATCAATTGCGCGCCGTTGTGTCCAACGCCGTGGAACGAGCCGAGGGTGCCGAGGTCACCGTCGATGATCTTCCCCAAGGATTCCAAAGAGTTCTGACGATTGGACGGCTCTCGCGGCTTGAGGATGCGGAACTAAGCGAACTTCGTACGGCTCTTCAGGAATCGAACGGGAATCGCAGCCTGGCCGCCGAAATGTTGCAGATCGGCCGTTCCACGCTCTACCGACGGATGGACTACTTCCGCAGCAAGGGCTTCGACCTGTAACAGGATTTGGTTCGTGCTTTCGCCGGGTCAGGGGCGAAGCCTCACTGGAAGTCGCCCCTGAACCCTCTACTCGAACAGCGCGCGCAGCGCAGCGTTCAGGAACGTGCCTGTGGGATCGAGTTTCCTTCGGACTTCGTTGAAATCGTCCCACAGGGGGTAGCGGGCGCGGAGAATATCGGAGTCGAGGAAGTACTGCTGCTTGCCCCAATGCGGCCTTGCATTGAACTCAGACAGAACGCGGTCGATCGTGTGGAAGAAGTGCAGATTGCCCCTGCCCTTCGTCCGGCAGAAGCCGATGGCTACGGAGTCGCGTCCGTACATAGGTGACAGCCAGGACTCGTCTCGCGCTACAGTTCGTACCTCCATGGGGAATTCGTCAGGGAAGCGGTTCATGACGGGCAGGCATGCCGCGAAAGCGTCGTGGGCCGTGTCATAGGGAACGAAGTACTCCACTTCTTCCCACGGCGTTGGGTAGTGGTCGGGGTAGATCCTGTACGGTCGGTTGACTCGCGCAGCTGGAGTGTAATCGTCCTCGGTGTCTGCATCGACGGTGTCGAAGATGCGTACCAAAGTCGGGTCGTCCATGTCATTGGGCAACGGCGGCAGAACCGCTGACATGTCATACATTGGTCCGCGAACAAAGCTGAAGTGTCGGTGTGTACGGTTCCCTTCGTCCCATCGGTCCAGGACCTCTGCGAAGGGCTGGAACGTGAGCGATTCCTTCAGTTTGAATGCAGGCTCGAGCTGCAAATCGACACTGACGAGGATCCCCAGCAGCCCCATTGAGGCTCGAAGGGCCGGGAGCCGTGGATCATTGGGGCCAATCCGCTCGAGTTCGCCGGAAGCAGTAATCAACTCTGCGCCGACGACAGCGCCAGACAAGGCCGTGAGCTGCAGTCCTGAACCGTGGGTGGACGTGCTGACCGCGCCGGCGATTGTCTGGAGATCAATCGCTCCTTGGTTCTTCAGGGACAAACCCGCGTCCCACAGAGGTTCCCCGATCGCCGAGATTGGGGTGCCGGCCTTGACACGTACCTGAGCGGCGGTTCGATCGATGTCGATGATTCCGGACATCGCGGAGATATCGAGCACGATTCCGTCCGTTGGCACCAATGGGGCAAACGAGTGACCGGTCCCTACCGGGCGAACCGAGATCCCACGTCTGGTCGCGTCGGCGACGATCTCGCTCACGTGCTCCACTGAAACGGCATTGACAACCGCCTCGGGCTGGCAGCCTTGAGTGCCCGCCCAATTGCTCCACGTCGTCCGAATGCTCATGTATTGCCTCCCGTCCTGCGGCAGCGCCATCGCGGCCTACCTAAGAATGGAACCATCATCGCCGGGACGCCGATTGTGCCAATTAGGGAAATCCCGTAGTTCTCCCAAAGCCCCGAGTGTATCGATCTGGCACGGATGGCGGTCTTGACTTCGAGATGTACTTGTATGCAATGCGGGGCGCCCGGCTCGATCGGGTCTCCGGCATCGTACTAGGGCACGACACGAACAGGACGGCACACTATGAACCGCGATGACCAGGGAACAATTCTGGTGGCTCCTCATCACTTCCCGGACTTGGAACGCGAGTACGCGCTCGCGGAGGAGTTCGGCTACACACTCAACGCCGCCGCGGATGGCGACGCGTTCCGGGAAGGACTGGGGGAAGCAGAGATCGTCATGATCACTCCTTACGCGCGGCTCAACGCCGCCGACTTCCCGCTGATGAAGAAGTGCCGCGCAGTGATCCGTTATGGGATCGGATACGACAACATCGACGTCGACGCCGCTTCTCGGGCCGGGATTCCCGTATCGATCGTCCCGGGAACAGCTTCGGAGGAAGTGGCCTCGCACGCATTTGCCATGGGCCTTGCGCTCGCTCGGCGGTTGCCCACGGGAGATACCGCCATTCGCCGCTTCGGCTGGAACGGGACCATCGGCTATGACGCCCCGGTGCTCTCGCAGCTCGAGGTGGGCGTTGTCGGAATGGGACGGATAGGCCAGCATGTGGCCCGAATGTACTCGGCGGTCGGCGCCCAAGTTCGCGGCTACGATCCGTTCGTCACGGAAAGTTTCGTGGAAATGTCCGCTCTAGCCGACTTGCTCGAGAACTCCGATGTCGTTTCGCTGCATCTGCCTTTGAACGACGAAACGTCGAATCTTGTCTCCGGGGAGGTGCTAGGGAAGATGCGCAAGGGCGCCGTGGTGGTCAACGTTTCGCGCGGCGGCCTCATCGACGAGGTTGCTCTGGCTGCCGCGCTCGGCTCCGGGCACATCGCTGGAGCAGGCATCGACACTTTCGCGCACGAGCCGCTCGACCCGGAGCACCCACTGCGATCCGCGCCGAACACCATCCTGACCCCGCACATCGCGTGGCGTTCGAACCGCTCAACCGGCGCGCTACAAGAAGGTGCGGTGGAACGAGTGCGTCTGGCGCTCACCGGGCAGCCACTCATCGATCTGGTGAACTAAAGAAATTGGAGAAACACACATTGGGAACTAGCAACCACACGGAGCGGATCCTCGAGGGTGGGCCCGCAGTGGACCCCCATCTTCGGAGGGGACCGAGGGGCTTCCCGCTGCTGCCGGGCGGTTACGGTCGGTCGACCTACTACACCGGAGCGCCGAGCCCGTACGCGATCCGGGGCGAGGGATACCGGGTCTGGGATGATCGCGGCCACGAGCTGATCGACGCGAACAACAACTTCACCTCGCTGATCCACGGCAATGCCCAGCCTGAGATCACCGAGGCGGCGACTAAGGCCATCGCCTCGGGCGCGAGCTGGGGCATTCCGAACCTCTACGAATGGGAGCTCGCAGATCTTCTTCTGTCACGCCTGCCCGCTCTAGATCAGGTGCGCTTCGCGAACTCAGGTACCGAAGCGGTGATGTCCGCGATCCGGATCGCGCGTGCGAGTACTGGGCGCGAGCGCGTGATCGTGACCCAGGGCGGCTACCACGGTACGTCCGAGGTGGCGCTGGTTCCGGGTGGCCCGAGCTACACGCGCGGTGTTACCCGTGGGGTGATCAATGACGTGACCTCAGTGCCGCTCAACGACATCGAGTTCCTCCGACAGGCAATCGAAGCTGCCCCGGACTCTTACGCTGCGATCATCCTTGACCTGCTACCAAACCGTGCTGGTCTGCTCAGCATCTCGGAAGAGTTCGTTCGCGAGGCCCGGAGGCTCGCGACCCGTTATGGGATCGTGCTGATCATTGATGAGACCATCAGTCTCCGGCTCGGTTACGGCGGATTGAGCCGCGAGTACGGCGTCGACCCGGACCTCCTGACCACTGGAAAGCTCATCGGCGGCGGATTCCCGGTCGGCGCAATCGTCGGACTCGCTGCGCTCATGGCCGAGGTGGACCCGACCCGCCCTGGAAGTCTGCCCCACGGAGGCACGTTCTCGGGAAACCCGGTGAGCATGGCCGCCGGTGCCGTCGCCCTGCGCCTTTACCCCGAAGACGAGGTGAAGCGTCTGAACCAACTTGGCGACCTAACTCGGGATGCTGTGAATTCCCGGATCCTTGAGGCCGGCTGGGAAGTTCGTGGTCGCGGTTCTCTGCTTCGCGCCGTTCCTGCCGGAGCGACGAAAGTGGACGAAGCCACCCAGCACCGTCTCTGGTGGGCCACCTATGAGCGCGGTCTTCTTGGCTCACCGGCCAATTTGCTCTCGCTCTCGACCCCTATGGATGAGAGCATCGCCGCCGAGATCGGTGATCGTCTCACCGAAGCCGTGCTCAAGGTAGCCCAGGATTCCCCTCGTTCTTGAGGGAAGAAAGGAAACACGAACTGTGAAAATCGTCTCCTATGAACACGAATCGGGCATCCGCGGCGGATTGCTTGTCGACGACGCTGTGTACGATCTGGAACGGCTGTTCGAGATCGCTCCAGAGGCATCCAAAGGCGCAACTTCTTCGGTCCGGACCTTCTTGGAGCTTTACGGGGGAGAGCTTGCCGAGCTCTCGGCGGCTGCGGACGCACTCGCGGCCAGCACCCCGAGCGCACGTGTTGGTGCGCGCTCCGAAATGCGTCTGACCGCTCCGTTGCAGGATCCCGCAAAGGTTCTCTGTGTCGGCCTCAACTATAAGGATCATGTCGCTGAAACCGGGCGCGCTCTCCCCGAGTACCCCGATGTCTTCGCGAAGTTCGCAACGACCCTTGTCGGTCCCGACGACGAAATCGGCGGCGCCGAGGTCAGTGAGAACCTTGACTTCGAGGGCGAGGTCGCCATAGTCATCGGCCGGCGTGCGAGCCGGGTCGGGGAGGACGAAGCACTCGACTATGTTGCAGCACTGGCTCCTTTGAACGACATCACGGCACGAGATCTCCAGTACCGCGGTACGCAGTGGCTTGCCGGCAAAGCCGTCGATGGCTCAACTCCCTGGGGCCCAGCCCTCGTGACACTCGATGAGGTCGGAGACCCGCAGGATCTGGAGCTGGTGACCCGGGTGAACGGCGTTGAGATGCAGCGCTCGAACACGAGGCACCAGATCTTCCCCATCGCCCGCATCGTCTCGTACTTGTCGAGCTTCCTCACGCTCGAGCCGGGTGACGTCATCGCGACCGGCACGCCCCAAGGTATCGGCGCGAAGCGGAACCCGCCGGTCTGGCTTGAGCCGGGAGACACGGTTGAGATCGACATCGAACGGGTCGGGCTGCTCCGCAACCGCGTAGGCAAACCACGACTCTAATCCGCAACCTCCGCGCCGCGGAGGCTTTCACAAGCAAGTTCTACGAAAGTATTGAAGACCAATGAGTGAAGTTCAAACACAACCAGGCGAGGCGAGGTACCGCATCGCCGTCGACACCGGCGGCACGTTCACGGACGTTGTTGTTGACTCCAACACCGGTGAGATGGCGGTGGGTAAGGCGCTGACCACCTATGACCGCGTCTTTACCGGCTTCGAGGCCTCAGTCCGTCGGGCTGCCGAGTCCGTAGGCTGGAGCGGCGACGACGTGCTGCGTAACGCAGACGTGATCGTCTACGGCACCACGCACGCCACCAACGCAGTTCTGACTGGCAAGGTCGCCAAGACTGCTCTGCTGACAACCGAAGGCTTTGCCGACACCTTGTTGCTGCGTGAAGGTGGACGCCGGGACGCGTTCGATTCCAAGGCGGCCTACCCGCCGCCCTACATCCCCCGGCACCTGACATTCGAAATCCAGGAACGCATCTCCGCTGAGGGAGATGTGTTGGTCCCGCTTGATGAAAACCAGGTGCGCGATGTGCTCCGCTCGTTCGAGGACCAGGGGATCGAGGCCGTCGCTGTCTCATTCCTTTGGTCGATCGTCAACGACGTGCACGAGCGGCGGATCGCCGAACTTATCCAGGAAGTCCTGCCGGGTGTGCCATACACGCTTTCCAATGAAGCCAACCCGACCATCCGCGAGTACCGGCGTTCCTCGGCTGCTTCGATTGACGCTTCCTTGAAGCCGCTGATGGCCGACCACCTGGGCAAGTTGCGGTTGGATCTCGAGGAGTATGGCTTCGCCGGCGACTTGCTGGTGGTTACCTCCGAAGGTGCCGTGCTCGACGTCGCAGATGTGCTGGACCGTCCTGTCCTGCTGCTCAACTCCGGTCCGTCAATGGCGCCGCTTGTCGGCGCAGCCGCCGCTCCGGACCGCGACACGGTTGTGGTGTGTGACATGGGCGGCACGACGTTCGACGTTTCGCTGGTTGAGGAGGGCGTCGTCCGCCACACTCGTGAAGCGTGGCTTGGTGAGCCGTTCGTCGGACACCTGACTGGGCTTTCGTCGGTTGCCGTGTCCAGCATTGGTGCCGGTGGTGGCAGCATTGCATGGATCGACGGCGGTGGCCTCCTTCGGGTGGGTCCGCAGAGCGCCCGCAGCACCCCGGGTCCTGCAGCCTATGGTCGCGGCGGCGAGGAACCCACGGTAACCGACGCCTGCGTCGCACTGGGCTATCTAGACACCCAAGGCTTCGAGGGCGGATTCACGCTCGACCGCGAGGCAGCAATCCGGGCCATCGACACAAGAATTGCCGGCCCGCTCAAGATGGACACCGTCCAAGCGGCCCAAGCCATCCTGGACGTCTCCGCCAACCACATGGCCACCGCGATCCGACAGGCCGCCCTGGAACAGGGTGTTGACCCGCGAGGTGCGTTGATCGTTGCCGGCGGTGGCGCCGGCGCCATGGTGGCAGCGGCCATCGGCGTCCTCCTGGAGGCCGATACCGTGCTCATCCCGGCGACCGCCGGCGTGTTGGCGGCGTACGGTGCCCACCGTGCGCCCATTGCCACCGAATTCCTCTCCCCGCTCCACAACGACACCTGCAGTTTCGACGCCGGTTCGGCAGCTCGCGCAGTGGAGGAGTTGAAAGCCAAGGCCAGCGTCTTCAGCCGGCGGTTCGAGGGGGTTGGTGAAGCAGCGAACGTTACGTACTTCGTCGACGCACGCTACCCTGGCCAGGCGTGGGATCTTCGCGTCTACCTTGATGCTGCCCCCGACACCGCCGGCAACGCAGCAGCCGTGATTGAACAGGCCTTCCACGAGGAACACGACCGCCGGAACGGCACGCACGATCCCGACAGCCGCGTCGAAGTCATCACGTGGGGTGTGCGGGTGGAGATTCCAAGGCCAGAACACGCCAAGACCGAGACCGAGGTCAGCCGCACCAGCGAAGTCCACCGCACCGATTGCGTCATTTTCGGTGGCGAGAGCTTCAGCACGCAGCGTTACCGTGGCGTCACTCTCGCACCCAGGGACAAGGTCCTCGGGCCCGCGGTCATTGACCAGCCCACAACGACCATCGTCGTGCCGCCGGAGTGGAACGCAACACTAGACGAACGATCCAACATCTACCTGACCCGCAAGGAGGCGTAACCGTGACGCGCGAATTCGATCCTGTAAAGCTCTCGGTACTTGCCAATGCATTCGACGGCATCGTCCGCGAGATGACCAACGGACTGCTGCGTTCGGCACGTTCGTCCGTCATTAACACGGCCCGGGACTTCTCGTGTGCTGTGCTGACGGCAGACAACCAACTGCTGGCCGCGGCCGAAGGCGTGCCCGTGCACGTCTTCGGCGCCGGCCCCCTGGGCGAAGACATGGTGGAACTTCACGACGACATCCGTGAAGGTGATGCGTTCCTCCACAACGACCCCTATCGGGGCAACTCCCACGCCGCGGACCACGTCATCCTGGTGCCCATCTTTATCCAAGGGCGGCACCTGTTCACCGCCGTGACGAAGGCCCACCAGGCAGACTGCGGCAACTCGCTTCCGACGACGTTCTACGCGACGGCGCGCGATGTCTACGAAGAGGGGGCGCTGATCTTCCCCTGCGTTCGGGTACAGCGAGACTACACCGACATCGACGACATCATCCGCATGTGCCGGTCCCGCATCCGCGTTCCTGAGCAGTGGTACGGCGACTACCTCGCATCAGTCGGCGCCTCTCGTATCGCGGAGCGCCGGATCCATGAGCTCGCAGAGAAGTTCGGTGTGGACAGCCTGGTGGATTTCGTGGATGCGTGGTTTGACTACTCAGAGCGTCTGGCGGTCAGCGCGATCGAGACCCTGCCGGAGTACGTCCTCCACGGCTCGACCTCGCACGACCCCTTCCCCGGGACGGGGCCAGACGGTGTGAAGCTGCAGGCAACAATCTCCGTGAAGCCCGCCGAGGGCCGAATCTCCATCGATTTGCGGGACAACCCTGACAACCTCCCGAACGGCCTCAACCTCACGAGGGCAACGGCCACCGGTGCAGCGCTAGCCGGGATTCTCTCCGGGATCCCGGAGAACCTGCCGAGCAACGCTGGGACATTCCGGCGCATCGAGGTGCTGCTGCGTGACGGCTGCGCAGTGGGGGTGCCAAAGCATCCCTATTCGTGCTCATCCGGCACAACAAACCTCGCCGATCGCGTCGTCAACATCGTGCAAGCGGCGTTTTCACAGATCGACGACGGCTATGGCACTGCGGAGGGCGCAGCCGGGCAGGCGCCTGCGAAGTCAGTGATCTCGGGCATCGATGAACGGAACGGCAATGCGTACGTGAACCAGATCCTGGTCGGCGGCGTTGGCGGTCCTGCGACTCCCTACGTCGATGGATGGCCAACCTACCAGCGACCGGTATGTGGCGCCCTTCTCTACCACGACAGCGTCGAGGTAGACGAGCAACGCTACCCGATTCTGATCCACGAGCGCACTCTTGTACCCGATTCAGGTGGCGCTGGCCGGCAGCGCGGCGGACTTGCCACTCGAGTGACGATGGAACCACGGGCCGAGGCCGTGACGCTCACATACGGTCTTGAGGGCAAATTTAATCCGCCCAAGGGGGTTCGCGGCGGTCAAGGCGGCGCGGTGCCGGCAGCCTGGGTGGAGGATCTCCAGAGTGGCGAGCGTCGCGAAATTCCCGTCGTCGGCCGTTACGATCTTCGGCGCGGGGAGAAGATTGTCTCCATCACGCCGGGCGGCGGTGGTTACGGTGACCCGCTGGAGCGTGACGTGCTCGCAGTGCTCGACGATATTCGCGAGCGGCGAGTCTCTACAGAGGCTGCGCTTGAGGTCTACGGTGTGGTTATCGCGGACGGCTGTGTCGACGAAGAGGCAACCGCAGCGGTACGTGACGAGCGACTGAGCCCAGCGTCTTGAACTGACGCGATTGGCCCCGGCGACACTCGGACCGTTGCCGCAACCATCGGTCGCGGAATGCCGCCGGCACCCGCTTCCGGGGCGAGGAGAGTTCCTCGCCCCGGAAGCTTTCAAATAACTAGTGACGGAGATTTTAATGGAACCCATTCGAGTCGGCATCATCGGCGTCGGAAATGTTCTCAACCAATACCTCGACAAGATCGGGGTGCATCCCGACGTCAAGGTCGTCGCACTGGCGGATGTCAACGCCGAGGCAGTCAGAAAGCGTGCTGCGGAATACGCGGTTCCGAAGGCACTCTCGCCCGAGGAATTGCTTGCTGATGACGAAGTTGAACTGGTGCTCAACCTGACACCGCCGAAGCTGCACGCACCGGTGACTTTGCAGGCGATCGCCGCCGGCAAGCACGTGCTCTCCGAGAAGCCGTTTGCGACGTCGCTCGAGGAAGCGGAACAGATCCTGGACGCCGCTCAGAAGGCGGGTGTAAAGGTGGGCTCGGCTCCAACAACCTTCCTCGGATCGGGCATGCAGACGAGCCGTAAACTGATCGACGACGGCTGGATCGGTCGACCTGTCGCCGCATTCGCCTCGTTCGCTTGCCGCGGCTACGAACACTGGCACCCGAACGTCGATCCTTTCTACAGCCCGGGCGCCGGTCCGATGCTTGACATCGGACCGTACCTCATTACCAACCTGGTGAATTTCTTTGGGCCCGTCAAACGGGTTTCGGCTTCCGCTCCGCGCTCGTCGGAAACCCGTCCCCGCCCCACCAAGGACGGAGGATATGACGGCGTCATCGAGATCCAGACCCCGACCCACGTCACGGGCACGATCGATTTCGAGTCGGGCGGCGTGGCCACCGTGATCGTCAGCTGGGACGTCTGGAACCACAACCTACCGCACCTCGAGATTTACGGGACCGGGGGCTCCATCGCGGCGCCGAACCCGGATCATTTCTCAGGTGCTCCGATATTGCGCCGCGGTGAGCCTCGCGACTTGGCGCTGGACATGACGCCTCCCGGCGGTGGTGACTGGCGCGAAACCCCGATCACGCACCGAGACGACGCGTATCGCGGTATCGGACTCGCCGAGTTCGGCCATGCGATCCGCAACGGGGTCGAGCCGCGCACGGGTGGAGCGTTCGCCTATCACGTGCTGGAAGTGCTGCTTGCTTTCGAGAAATCGTCGCAGCTTGGCCGACACATCGACATTGAGAGCACGTGCGAGCGACCACGCCCGCTGCCTTCGGTCGGCCCTCACGAACCGTACCGTTTCGACTGATCTCACTGTGCGCCCCGGACCTCCCGGGGCGCACTCGTCTCTTGGCTGCGGTGATCCGTGGTGGGCAGTGCTACTAAATTCCCGCCGCCGTGATCCCGTATCAAAGTGGGACACAACGTCCCATTGCGGGGGTGCCAACCTGATCTAAGGACGAATCGGCTCGGAAAGCCGACGTACCTTCAAGACTGAGGAGAATTCATGACCAGCACAGCAGCCGTCGATACTGGCACTGACATCGAGACCAGGAACGTCCGCCGACGCACCGTCGCGCAAGCCATCGTTGAGTACCTCCAAGTTCAATACAGTGAACTGGACGGGGAACGCAGGCGCCTGATTCCCGGTATGTACGGGATCTTCGGCCACGGCAATTCCGTTGGCCTGGCGCAGGGGATCGACGAATACGGCGTTGACTTCCCGCACTACCCTGGGAAGAACGAACAGTCGATGGTCCACGCGGCGATCGGCTACGCGAAGGCCACTAACCGTATGTCGACGCTTGCATGCACCGCTTCAGCCGGTCCTGGCTCGACGAACATGGTTACCGGCGCGGCCACCGCGACGACGAATCGGCTTCCTGTCCTCCTGTTCCCCGCAGATATCATCAACAATCGCTTCGGGGATCCGGTGCTGCAGCAGATCGAGCATCCTATCGAGCGCGATGTGTCCTCCAATGACTGCTTCCGTCCGGTCAGCCGCTATTTCGACCGGATCACGCACCCCGCGCAGCTGCTCTCGACGCTTCCCGAGGCGATGCGGGTCCTGACCGATCCCGTCGAGACCGGGGCCGTCGTCGTCTGCCTACCGCAGGACGTCCAGGGTGCCGAGTTTGACTTCCCCGAGTCCTTCTTCGCGCCGCGAGTCTGGCCGATCCGCCGCAGGCCCGCGACCGAGGATGAGGTTATGGACGCTGTTGAGATCATCCGCAGCGCCAAGCGCCCGATCATCGTCGCCGGAGGCGGCGTCCGCTACTCCAAAGCGCAGGATGAGCTCGCCCGGTTCAGCATGGAATTCGGAATTCCGGTGACTGAAACCTTCGCCGGAAAGGGCAGCGGTCCCCTCAGCGATCTCAACCTCGGTGGTCTCGGTGTCACCGGCACTGTGGGCGCGAACCAGATCGCGGATCAAGCTGATTGCGTGATCTGCGTGGGCACGCGGCTGCAGGACTTCATCACAGCGTCGCATTCGGTCTTCCAGAGCCCCCGGGTGAAGTTCGTTCACCTCAATGTGAACTCCTTCGATGCCCACAAGATGGGCTCGTACCCGGTGGTGGGTGACGCGAAACTGTCGCTCAGCGCGCTGCACGCGAAACTGGCCGCCAAGGGCTATGGGAGCGCCAAAGGTTACGGCAGCGAGATTGCCGACGCGCAGCAGGCCACACTCGAGCGGCTCGAACATGACCTTCAGGATTTCCCGGGTGAAGTTATGAGCCAGGCGCAGGTTGCCCGCGCGCTCAACGAGCACACCGGTGCCGACGACGCTCTCATTCTCGGTTCCGGCGGCGCTGTCGAACTCGTTCACAAGTCGTGGGATCCGTCGAACGGCACTGAGATCCACTTCGAGTACGCCAATTCCTGCATGGGTCATGAGATCCCTGCAGGTCTCGGTTATCGTCTCGCGACGCCCGACGCGCCAGGCGACGTCTTTGTGTTGATCGGGGACGGCACCTACCTCATGCAGCCGACGGAGTTGGTCACGGCCACGCAGGAGCGCAAGAAGATCGTCGTCGTTATCATCGACAACCGGGGTCATCAGTGCATCTGGCCCCTGCAAGTCGCGAAAGGCGGTCCGGACGCTGAGTTCGGCACCCAACTGCGTGAGAGGAACGACGCGACGGGCCGTCTTGATGGGCCCGTGGTCGACGTCGATCTCGCTGCGAACGCCGCGAGCATGGGCTGCGTGTCCTGGACGGTGACGACGATTGATGAGTTCAAGGCGGCACTCACTGAGGCGCGTGGGGTCGAGGATCGGCCTGCCGTAATCGTCGCCCGGGTCGAACCGTGGCGCTACCTCTCCGGCAATGGCGCGTTCTGGGATGTTGGAGTGCCGATGACCTCGGGGCGTCCGGGTAACCAGGAGGGTACGGCAAAGCACGAGCTCGGTCGTCAGCGTCAGCGCTTCTACGCCGCGACGACCGCGCCCGGCGAGACCGAATAAAGGGGAGAGGGTCTATATGTCTACGTTTACTGTCACCAACCCAGCGACCGGTGAGACTCTCGCCGAGTATCCGTCCGCCACGGCGGCCGAGGTAGAGGCCGCACTGAGCGACACCCACCGGGTGTATCGCGAATGGGCTCGCACAACGACGATCGCCGAACGGGCGGCGCTTGCGCAGCGCTTGGCTGAGCTCTTCGTGGAGCGCAAGGACGAGCTCGCGGCTATCATCAATCGCGAGATGGGCAAACCCGTTGCACAGGGTGTCGGAGAGGTTGAGTTCACTGCTTCAATTGCCGCTAAATTCGCGAAGAATGCCGAAGAGTGGCTCGCAGATGAGGCGCTCGACGTCGAGGACGGCCTGCGGACGTTCCTTCGCTTCCAAGGCACAGGCGTCATCCTCGGCATTATGCCTTGGAATTTTCCGTACTACCAGGTTGCCCGTTTTGCGGTACCGAACCTGATTCTGGGCAATACGATCATCCTTCGGCACGCCAGCCAGTGCCCGGAGTCTGCGCTAGCGCTCGAGAGTCTCTTCCGCGACGCGGGCTTCCCCGAGGGGGCCTATGTCAACTTGTTTGCTACGCATCAACAGATCGCAGACATGATCGCCGACGACCGGGTGCAGGGTGTCTCGCTCACCGGCTCCGAAGGTGCCGGGGCGATCGTGGCCGAGGCCGCTGGCCGGGCGCTCAAAAAGTGCGTGCTCGAGTTGGGTGGAGCAGACGTATTTCTCGTGCTCGACACGCAGGATGTCGACTACGCCGTGACCCAGGCTGTCGGCGGACGGATGCTGAACACGGGGCAGTCCTGCAACGGCTCAAAGCGCATCGTCGTGCTGGATAAGTACTTCGACGAGTTCGCCGAAAAGTTCAAGGCGGCCATTGCCGGGCAGTCGTACGAGGCCGGCGATTTCGGTCCGCTCGCTTCGGCCTCGGCGGCGCGGGACCTCATCGGCCAGGTCCAAGGAGCTATCGATCAGGGTGCCGAGGTACTCGTCGGTAACAACACCCCGGATGGCAACGTGTTCACGCCGACGGTGCTCGGCGGCATTACTCCTGCGATGGACGTGTATAGCCAGGAGCTGTTCGGTCCGGTCGCTCAGCTCTACAAGGTGTCAAGCGACGAGGAAGCGATCGAGCTCGCCAACTCCTCGCCCTACGGCCTCGGGTCGGTCATCATTTGCGATGACCGCGAGCGTGCCGAACACGTGGGCAACCAGCTCGACGTCGGCATGGTCTTCATCGGCGCCACAGCCCTGTCCGGGCCGGATGTACCGTTCGGCGGCGTGAAGAAGTCGGGCTACGGCCGTGAACTTGGCAAGGTCGGCATGCTGGAGTTCGCCAACAAGAAGCTATTCCGCTTCGCTGACTAGCTCTGCCTCAGCAAAGCACAAGGGGAGGTTCGGAAGGAGCCTCCCCTTGTGCTTTTACGTGGTTCGCATTCCGCTCGCGGGTCTCACAAGTCACCCCTGCGCGCGCAACCGGCAGTTCATCATGAAAGGAGACGCTTTATGGCGCAGAATCCCGTCCGCTTCGGACTCATCGGAACCGGCCGCATCGGGCAGGTCCACGCTGCGAGCATCGCAGCGAATCCCCAAGCCGAACTGGCTTGGGTGGCTGACCCGTTCATAGACGGCGCGACGGCGGTAGCCGCACGTTTCGGCGGTACCGTGACGGACTCACCCGGAGAGCTCATCGAATCGGGGCAATTGGACGCCGTGCTTGTGGCATCACCGACCCCCACCCACGTTGATTTGATCGAGGCTTGCGTCGATGCGGGCCTGCCCGTGCTCTGTGAGAAGCCGATCGACCTGGATATCAAACGCGTCGATGCACTCCGACCGAAAGTCGCTATGAGCGGGGTGCCCGTCGCGCTGGGATTCAACCAGCGCTTCGACCCCAGCTTCGCGAGGGTTCATGCTCGGGTTCAGGCCGGCGAGATCGGCGAACTCGAACAGCTCACGATCATCAGCCGCGATCCGGGGCCTCCGCCGGCCAACTACATCGGAGTCTCAGGCGGAATATTCCGCGACATGACCATCCACGACTTCGACATGGCACGCTTCTTCGTTGGCGACATCGTCGAAGTGAGCGCGACGGGAGCGCAACTTTTCGACCCGGGCGCACGCGAGCACGGCGACTTCGATACTGCGGTGGTTACGCTGCGCGCCGCCTCGGGCGCGGTCGTTACCATCGTGAACTCCAGGCGCAGCCCATTCGGCTACGACCAACGTCTCGAGGCATTCGGTGCGCTAGGCATGCTCCAGGTAGGCAACCTGCACTCCAACCTCGTGAGCTTCTCGTCAGCCCCATCAGTCGAGGCAAAAGAGCCATACGTCGAACCCTTCATCGAACGGTACGCCCAGGCTTACGCACTTGAGCTGGCCGAGTTCATCAAGCTTGTGCGTGGCGCGGCGTCCAGCAGCCCGGGTTTCGAAGATGGACGTACGGCGTTGATGATCGCCAACGCCGCGCAGCGTTCGGCTGAGGAAGGCGTTGCGGTGCGGATTTCTGAATAACGCCTGCTAATGGAATGTCAATCAAAAGAACAGACCCCCGGCGCACAGCGCTCGGGGGTCTGTTCTGCTGAAGCCCGATTAAGACTTAGCGTCGAGGAGCTCCGGCGTTAACCCATAGGTCGTCTCACCGGTGACTCTCGGGATCTCCACCCAGGCACCCGACTCGGCGCTGCGTAGCGAGGCGTCCACGAGTTCAGAGGCCGACCAGCCGTCGGCGGTGGAGGGGGCCAGCTGCTTGCCTTCGATCACAGATCGCAGGAACAGCGAAGCTTCGATGGTCTTCAGATCGTTGAAACCGATTCCGGGACCAGCATTGGGCTGGAATCGACCGAATTCGCCGAAGGACTTGTCGGCCATAATGGTGCGGTATCCGCGGGGGTCGTCGGCAAGCTCGAGTTGGTTCATGCGCTCGAAGTTCCAGCGCAGGGACCCCTTGGTGCCGTAGACCTCAAGGATGTACTCGGCATGCGGGCCGACAGCCACACGGGTCGATTCGAAGAAGCCGATGGCACCCCCTTCGAAGCGGGCGAGCATGGCAGCGTAGTCCTCGTTCTCCACCTTTTGCATGGTGTTCGACGCCGTGCCCTTGTCGAAGCTGTTCGAGGAGGTACCTGCCGGGAGGGGCCGCTCTTTGATGAAGGTCTCGGTCACCGCGTTCACGGACTCAATGCGGCCGACGAGGAACTGCACTAGATCGAAGCCGTGCGAAAGGATGTCTCCCAGCACTCCGGAACCGGCGCGGGCCTGCTCGTAGCGCCACGTGAACACCTGACCCGGATCCGAGGCATAGTCGGTCAAGAGGCGCATCTGCACATTCGTAACGCGGCCAAGAGCTCCGGAACGGATGAGGCGACGGGCCTCTGCGATGGCCGGGACATGGCGGTAATTGAAGCCGACCGCGGTGAGGAGTCCTGCGGCCTCCGCGCCTTCGGCGATCTCACGGGACTCGCGTGCGCTCCGCCCCATGGGCTTCTCAATCCAGAAGTGCTTGCCTGCCGCGATGGTTGCCAACGCGATTTCGTGGTGCAGGAAGTTCGGAGCGCAGATTGAGACGACGTCGACATCGGGGTGAGCGAGAACGTCGCGGTAGTCGGTGGTGGTCTCTCGGTAGCCGAGCGCTTCCTCCGCGTGAGTCCGACCGGCGCTGTCCGGGTCGGCTGCGATAACAAGTTCGGGGTGTTTCTGCAGTTCGGGGAAGAACTGTTTGGTGGCGAGATAGGCACGCGAATGCAGTCTCCCCATCCATCCAACTGAGATGAGGCCTACCCCAATACGATTTTGGTGTTCCAACGGGACTCCTTCGTCTTTCTCCTGGGTTTGAATGATGACCCTCCGCGAGCCGGGTTGTGCCATCTGGATCTCAGCCTAGGGAGCCAGCCTCATCTTCAGGTGTCTCAATGTGGAACAGGCCCGGCGGCTTTCACACTGGTCTAGTGGTACAGGACAGTCAGTCATGCTGAGTACAAGGGAGTTCCGTCAACCATGATGAAACGCATGCATCCGATTCTGCCCGAGCAGGCGCGGGTTTTGGTCACGGGTGCCACCTCCGGGGTTGGCGAGGCCACGGCACGGCTCTTCGCAAGCCGCGGTGCGAGCGTCGCCCTGCTCGCCCGGCGGCCCGACGAGCTGGAGCGAGTCGCCGAGGAGATCGGGGAGCGTGCGCAATGGTTCGTCGCCGACGTCTCAGACGCCGGCTCCGCGATTGCCGCAGTCCGGGCCGCCACCCAAAAGCTCGGGGGTATCGACGTCGTTGTGAACGCCGCAGGCGTCGCGGGATACGCAACCCTGGAGGAGTTGGATGAGGACCTATGGCATCAGGTGATCGACACCAACCTGTCCGGCACGTTCTACGTTTCGCGCGAGGCCGGGCTAACCATGAGGGCGGCCGGCGGGGGCAGCATCATCAACGTCGCCTCCGATCTCGCGACGATGGGGGTTGCGGGGCTTGCCCACTACTGTGCCGCGAAAGCCGGCGTCGTGGGGCTCACCAGGGCGTTGGCCATCGAGCTGGCACCGCTCGTGCGTGTCAATGCGGTCTGCCCCGGACCGATCGACACCCCTATGCTGAGGTCCGGTCTCGACCAGGAAGACGATCCTGCTGAAGCGTTGCGGCAGAAGGAATCCACTGTTCCTCTGAACCGGCTGGCCAGCCCCGAAGAGGTGGCGCGCGCGATCTACTTCCTGGCTGTGGAGGGATCCTTCGCCACAGGAACGGCCATGGCCTTCGACGGTGGTACGTCGGCGGCTTGACCGCCGCGGTATCCCGCCACACTGTTTCCCGCGCGCTGGTGCGCGTATCCCCATAAATACGAGAGTCCAAGGAGCGTTCATCGCTATGCAAGAGCCTGATACCAGCAACCTTCGCAGTGCACGTTGGTTTGCCCCGCACGATTTGACCGGATTCATACACCGGACCGCGATCCAGGCAGAGGGGTTTTCGGGATTCGCCATCAAAGGCCGGCCGGTGATCGGCATCGCGAACTCCTGGTCTGAACTCGTGAACTGCAACATCCACTTCCGGCTCCTTGCCGACGCCGTGAAGCGTGGGGTGCTGCTCGCCGGAGGCCTGCCCTTGGAGTTCCCAACAATCTCACTCGGTGAGAGCCTCATGAAGCCCTCCGCGATGCAATTCCGCAACCTTATGGCGATGGATGTCGAGGAATCAATCCGTGCCTACCCGCTGGATGCCATCGTGCTGCTCGGTGGGTGTGACAAGACAGTTCCCGCGCAGCTCATGGGCGCCGCAAGTGCGGATGTCCCCGCGATCATGCTGACAGGTGGACCCCAGGAGCCGGCACACTTCCGGGGGCGCCAACTGGGTGTCGGGACCGACACCTGGAAATACGCCGACGAACTGCGGGCCGGTAAGATCACGCAGGCAGACTTCGACGAACTTGAAGCCTCTGCAAAGCCCTCGGCCGGGCACTGCAGTGAAATGGGCACTGCTTCGACAATGACTTCCATCGTTGAGGCGCTCGGCATGTGCCTGCCCGGCACAGCCTCGATTCCAGCTGTTCACTCGCGCCGTGGCCAGGCGGCCGAGGCGACCGGCCGACGGGCGGTCGAGATGGCGCTCTCTCAGGGGCCCAGGCCGAGCGAAGTACTGACCAAGGAAGCCTTTGACAACGCCATTACCTTGCTCATGGCGGTCGGGGGTTCGACCAACGCGGTTGTGCATCTCCTTGCATTGGCGCGTCGGGTTGGCGTGGACCTGCCGCTCGATCGCTTCCACCAGATCTCGGAGAAGACCCCTCGGATCGCGAATGTGCGCCCCTCAGGGGAGCACCTCATCAAGCAGCTGTTCGAGGTGGGCGGTATCTCCGCCGTGCTCAAGGAGCTGGACCCCCTGCTTCACTCCGACGCTATTACCGTCACCGGCGAGACACTGGCGGAGGGCTACGCATCCGCTCCGACCCCCGACGGCAAGGTGATCAGCACTCTCCATGAGCCTTTTGACCCTTCAGGTGGGATCGCCGTCGTCCGCGGATCGCTTGCCCCCAACGGAGCCGTGATCAAGCGCAGCGCCGCCTCACCTGAACTCCTGAAACACCGCGGAACGGCAGTAGTCTTCGACGGAATCCATGACCTCGGCCTTCGGATTGATGATCCCGACCTGGACATCACCGAGGACTCGGTGCTCGTGCTGCGTAACTGCGGTCCCGTCGGCGCCCCAGGCATGCCTGAGTGGGGCATGCTGCCCATTCCCGAAAGGCTCCTGCGCAGGGGAATCCGCGATATCGTGCGGATTTCGGACGCACGCATGAGCGGGACCGCCTTCGGCACAACAGTCCTGCATGTGGCCCCCGAGGCCGCCGTTGGAGGTCCCCTCGCAGTAGTGCGCGACGGAGACCCGATCGTGCTCGACGTGGAGAACCAGCGGCTGGACCTTGATATCCCTGCAGAGGAGATTGAGCGTCGACTCGCAGAGGTGAAGCTGCCGGAGCCAAGGTACCGCCGTGGGTATGGCCGCTTGTTTATTGATCACGTGCTCCAGGCCGACGAAGGGTGCGACTTCGACTTCCTGCAGGGCCTTCCCAATGAGGAATCGCAGCGGATTCCTTACGGACTCACGAGCGGTTGGCAGGGCGGCTGGTAGCCGTACCGACAGTAGCTTGAAGCGGCGTTGCCTCACATCGCGGGGCGGAACGGAAAGAAAAAGCATGTCTCAACCAAGAGCTATAGTGATTATTCCACCGGGCAGGCCCGTGCCCCCGGTAGAGCGATTGAAAGAGGAAGCCGAAATTGTCATCGTGCGAACAGCCGACGAGCTTCGGGCAGCGCAGCCCGGCGCAGAGATCCTTTTCCTGAACGATTTCCGGAGTAATTTGTTGCGCGAGGTCGGACCCGGGGAGCTCCGCTGGATCCACACGTCAAGCATCGGGGTGGATGCCCTGCTGACGGAAGAGATCGTGTATAGCGACATTGTGGTCAGCAACTCCCGAGGCGTCTGTGAACGACCCATTGCGGAGTGGATCCTCGGAGTGCTTTTGATGTTTACGAAAGATCTGCGCAGGACGATAGAGCTCCAGCAGCAACGTCAGTGGCTTCACCGGGAAACGGAGCCTCTCCTGGGCCGGAAAGTGCTGGTGGTGGGGCCAGGGCCGGTGGGCCGGGAAACCGTGCTGCTGCTGCGGGCCGCCGGGATGGACGTCACCGTCGTCGGGCGTTCGGCGCGGGAAGACTCCCAGCTTGGTGCCATTTCCTCCTTCAATGACCTTGATCGCTTGCTCGGTGAGGCCCAGGACGTCGTACTCACTCTTCCGCTGACGGAAGAGACGCGTGGCCTGTTTGGCGCGGACCGCATGAAGCGGATGCGGCCTGGTGCCAGGCTGGTCAATGTTGGGCGCGGCGCGGTAGTGGTGGACCAGGATCTCATCGATGCCGTCGATTCGGGGCACTTGGGCGGAGCCGCCCTCGACGTCTTTGAGCAAGAGCCGTTGCCAGAGCACAGTCCTTTCTGGAACAACAGCAACATTCTGGTTTCGCCACATGCCTCGGGGGATCTAGTCGGCTGGCGGGGCCGCGTCGTCGACTGCTTCGCCGAGAACCTGCGACGCTGGAAGGCGAACGAGCCACTCCGCGATGTGGTGGATCTTTCGAAGCTCGGCGTGACGGCACCGGCGCTGAGGGTGGACGGACCTTGATTCGGGTCTTGGCGGCAGCCTTTCACAGAAGAATCTCCGGGCTATCGCGCGAGTAACTGTTTCATGCTGGCACAAAAATGCCAGAACTGAGACCGCTACTCTGATTCAACACTTAAGCTATTCAGTGACGAGGATTACATGAGCACCACAACAAACGACGCGACCAACGCGTCACGCAAGACACAGGAACATCGGCTCAGCGGCAACATGGGAGTTGGCGAGCTGGTGATGAGCGTGCTTGCGTTCTCCTCACCGTTGACCACGGTCGCCGGCTTTATCCCGGTGTTGCTGATGTTCAGCGGGCACACTGCCCCGGGCATCTATCTCGTGCTGACGGCAATGCTTCTCATCTTCTCCGTGGGATTCGTAAAAATGAGCCGGAGCGTCCCGAACCCCGGAGGGTTCTACGCCTTCGTAACGGCTGGCCTCGGCAAGCCGGCCGGTCTGGGAGGAGCCTTCCTGGCACTCTTCGGCTACATGTTCATCGGGTACTTTGCTCCGCCGCTGTTCGCGGTGACGCTGCAGGGATTCGTCAAGAGCACCCTGAACGGCCCGGACATCCCGTGGTACTGGTACGCACTCGGTATCATCGTCGTGACGACGGCACTGGCCTACCACAGGATCGACCTTTCGGCGCGGGTGCTGACAACCGTGATGCTCCTCGAAGTCACTGTTGTAGTCATATTCGATATCTTCTCCTTCGCCACCAGCGGGGCCAGGGTAGAGCATGGCCTCGGTTTCTCCATGCCGTGGCTTACCGACGCCGGACTTGGGCTGGCGCTGCTCTTCGCCGTTGGAAACTTCTTCGGATTTGAGGCCACGGTGATCTACCGGGAGGAGGTCAAGAATCCCGAGAAGACCATTCCGAGGGCGACATACCTCGCCGTGGCCGGCATCGGCCTGTTCTATGCCATCGCAGCCTGGGCCTACGTTACGTTCGTCGGAGCCGACAACGTTCAGGCCGCCGCAGAGCAGAACACCGTCAATTTGTTCTTCGACTCCGCCTCCGCCCTGGTTGGCAAGATCTTCTCCGATATAGCCACCATCCTCCTGATCACCTCCATCCTGGCGTCGATGCTCTCGGTCCAGAACATCGCAGCCCGGTACAGCTTCTCGCTCGCAACGGACCGGGTGCTGCCATTCGCCCTTGGACGAGTCCATCCCCGCCACAAGTCCCCGTTCATCTCTTCGCTGGCCATTGGCCTCATTTGGGGCGTGGCGACGGTGATCTTCTCGGTTTTGGGAGTCTCGCCGGACAGTCTGTATCCCATTGCAAGCGGCAGCGGTAGCTTCGCGGTCCTGCTCTTGATGTTCATCACGAGCCTCGCGGTTTTCGTTTACTTCTTCCGTCGCCGCCGCTCGGAACGGGAGCTGTTTTGGCAGACGATCGTTGCACCCATCATCAGCTTCATATTCCTTGGGGTCATCACCTATCTTTCCATTACCAATTACTCCGAACTCATTGGGGGGTCTACCCTGATGACAGTCATCTTCATGACCGTTACCTTCGCACTCTTCTTTGGTGGCATTGGCTACGCATTCTTCCTTCGCTCCAAGCGACCCGACGTGTACGCCCGGCTTGGCCGTCAGAAGATCTGAGCGAGGAGAACCTCTGTGCTCACGGTTCCGCAATCGTGGGCGGGACCTGAACGGGTAGTGCCGAGGCCGGTTGCGTGCATTCGGCCTTTATGAACTGCTCCCCTGGAGCTGGACTGAGAAATCAGTTCTGGCTTGCGGGGGAGCAGTTTTGTATTTAAGCGTTCGTTGCCCGAGGCGCATTCGACATCGGGGCTAGATGTTCCAAACTGGCACACGTGAGTATGACCACCGTCACTCATAGTTTCTTACATGAAGCGGTAAGACTCCGGAACGCTGGAGCAGACGCTAGGGCGTCGTGCCGTATCTGCACATGCTGAATCGGCTAATCGCTGGCGCATCTGCTTCACCAGTTCAAATTCATGGCCATAGATCTATCAATCACGAGGATGAGATGACCGAAGCACCACCTGTGACCCCTCCTTTGGTCGCACTCAAAGATATACAGAAGACATTCGGCGCAGTGTCCGCTTTGCGCGGAGTGAGTATCGACGTTCAGCCAGGCGAGACATTTGCACTGCTGGGCGACAACGCGGCAGGCAAGTCAACGCTCATGAAGGTACTCACCGGCGTGTATCAGCCGGATAAGGGCACCATCGAGATGGATGGCAAGCCCACTGAGTTCCACACCCCGTCGGCCTCCCGAGACAAAGGGATCGAGATGGTGTACCAGGACTTTGCCCTCGCGGACAACCTTGATGTTCGTACGAACATCTTCCTTGGACGCGAGCCGCAGAAGAATATTCTCGGTCCGCTGCTCCGAATCATCGACAGGAAGAAGATGGAGGCCGAGACCAATCGCGTGCTCGCGCGTCTGGACATACCGATTAATCCCCGTCTCAAGGTGAAGCGACTGTCGGGTGGGCAACGCCAAGCCGTCGCGATCGGACGCGCCCTTGCCTTCGACGCTCGACTCATCATCATGGATGAACCCACCGCGAACCTCTCAGTCGCCAAGGTGGACAAGCTCATCGAGGTCACGCAGAAGCTCAAGGACCTGGGCATCGCTGTCATTATCATCACTCACCGGCTCGACGAGGCGTTCGCAGTGGCCGACCGGTTTGCGGTCATGCGTCAGGGCCAGATCGTTGGTAGGTTCCGCACCGGAGAGATCTCGGAGACGCAGGTTGCGCATCTGATCTCACATGGCACACTCGACGGCTACACCGATGTAGAAGTCCCCGTGGAGCGCCGCAAGATAGGGAGCACTTCGCTTGCCACGGTCAGCGGGCCGCCGGCCGATGAGTTCGACTACTCAACGAACAGGAGCGACTCGTGACAAACACGATTGCAGTCATGCTGGGCAAACCGAAACTGGAGGAAGGCTCACGATCTACCAAGATCAAGCGCTTCATCGGTGACTATGGAATCCTGGTGTTTTTCGCCCTCATTCTGGTCTTCCTCGCCATGGCGGCCCCCAACTTCCTGACGCTTAATAACCTGGTAAATGTCGTTCGACAGTCCTCGATTATCGGACTCATCGCCCTTGGCATGACATTCATCATGATCACTTCAGGCATCGACCTTTCCGTCGGATCGGTCGTCGGCCTGGCCGGAATGGTGTTCGCACTCTTCGCTCCATCAACTGGCGAGGCATTCTGGTGGCCACTGATCGCGGGACTGGGGGTGGGCTTGCTCGTCGGTTTCCTGAGTGCAGCACTAGTCGTTTGGGGAAAAATCCTTCCCTTCCTCGCGACGCTTGCAACGATGGCGATTGCCCGCACTGCGGCCCTCGTCATCACGGGCGGCCAGGTCGTCTCCGGGCTGAGCGGCCCGGGCGAATGGATCGGGTCGGGTTTCATCGGCCCTATTCCGATCCCCGTGGTGATTTTCGTACTTGCCGCCGTCGTGTGCGAGTTCGTGCTGGGCCGCACGAAATTCGGCTCGCACGTTTACGCAGTCGGCGGTAACGAAGAGTCTGCGAAGAAAGTGGGTATCTCGACGAATCGAGTGCTCCTCGCGGTGTACCTCATCGGCGGAGTAACCGCTGCCCTCGGCGGCCTGGTGCTCACTGCACGTCTTAACGGTGCGGCCCCGGTCGCCGGAACAGGGTACGAGCTTCAGGTGATTGCCGCCGTCGTGATTGGCGGAACCAGTCTCTTCGGCGGCGTCGGCACGATCCGCGGAACCGTGGTCGGCGTGCTCCTGCTGGGCGTTGTGATGAACGGCATGAACCTGCTCGGAGTCTCCTCCTACTACCAACAAGGCATGCAGGGAATCATCCTGGTCCTCGCGGTGCTGCTGAACCGTTGGAAATCGGATTGATCGACCGGAACAAATTTGCTACTTCCCGAATATGAACAACTTAACCCCTCCATTACACAAAAACAACGAAAGGAACACCTATGAGAATGCAACGACGCTTCTCTGCTGTCGCTGCAATGCTGGCGGCAGGCGCACTTACCCTGAGCGCCTGTTCTGGCGGCGCTACCGCAGGTAGCAACAATTCAAGCGGCAAGACCTTCAACATCGGGGTCGTTGTTCTCGACCTGCAGGACCCGGACCTCGCACAGATGACGAAGGCCATGGAGCAGACGGCCAAGGATGAAGGCGTCACGTTGCACATCACCGACGCCAAGAAGGACGTCGGAACTGAGCTCAACCAGGTTGAGGACCTGCTCACTAAGCAGGTTGATGCGATCATCTTGCAGCCTCTCGACGGAGAAGCCAGCCAGACTGCGGCCAAGCGCGTCACCGAGGCAAAAATCCCGCTGTTCATCCTCTCGACCGAATTCGCACAAGGGGCGAACATCGACTACAAGAGCTACATCGGCGTCGACGACACGCTCGCGGGTGAAATGCAAGCCGAGTACATCAACAAACTGTTCCCGAATGGCGGCAACATTGTATTTGCCGCAGGTACCTACGGCGCCTCATGGACTGACCGCCGGAAGTCTGGCTATACAAGCAAGATCAACGCCAACATCAAGACCGTCGCCGAATTCCAGGCTCAAGGCACCCGAGACGTCGCCAAGCGCAACATGGAAGACACGCTGTCTCGGTTCGGCTCCGGCAAGATCGACGCCGTGGTCGCAAACAATGACGAAATGGCCCTCGGCGCCGCCTCAGCTATTTCAGACGCTCACCGTACCTCGGAAATCAAGGCTGTGGTAGGCGTCGATGGTACTGAACCTGGTTTCCAAGCCATCAAAGACGGAACCATGACCGCTACCGTTCGCCAGGATTCAGCTGGGCAGGGTGTCAAGGCCGTACAGGTCGTCACTGACTTCCTCAAGGGCGGGAAGATCGAGAACCGTTACACCCTCCCGTTCACGCTGATCACGAAGGACAATCTGGCTGATTTCATGAAATAGCATCGGCGGCTCGGATTCGTGCGGGAGTGTTGCGCTGACAACCATTCCGCACAATCCGTGAAACCACGGGCACAGCGATTCTTGGATCGCTGTGCCCGTGTCGTTATGGGACAGATCAACAGGGGAGCCGTCTGCCTAGAATTCCCAAAGAATCAACGAATGGAGAACGCAACATGGCGAGTACCGACGTCGGAGCCGCGGAAATTTCCCAGCTGCTTTTCGCGGTCCGGAAGAAGGGAATCGAGATCGACGACTCTGCCCGGCGACGCTCAGAGTACTCCTACGACGCATCCAACTACCGGGTGAGACCGGAAGCGATCGCATTTCCAAAGTCCGTTGACGACGTCCGCGACATCCTGCGGTCCTGCTCGGCATTCGGGATCCCTGTCACGACCCGGGGAGGGGGCACCTCGATGGCGGGGAACGCCGTCGGGCGTGGGGTGATCATCGATCTCTCGAGATGGATGAATACGGTGGGGGAGGTCGACGCCGAGTCCCGAACGGTCTGGGTCGACGCCGGCGTCGTGCTCGGCGAACTGCGCTTCTACGTTGAGACGGCAACGTCCGGCGAGCTCACCTTCGCTCCCGATCCTTCATCATTGACGCGGGCCACAATCGGCGGATCTATCGGGAACGATGCCTGCGGAAACCATTCGGTCGCCTACGGGCGGATGACCCACCACCTGGAAGAGGTTGAACTCGTCACTGCCGACGGAGCCCACCTTCGCGCCGGCCGGGATGGCCTTTGCGCAGTTGACGACGGTGATCCGCACTCAGTCGGGAGAGCCGAAGAGCTGAATGCTGATTTGAGGGCCTTGGTACAGGCCAATCTCGCTGCAATCCGCGTAGAACTGCAGGGTATTCCCCGGCAGGTGTCCGGATACCATCTGGGACATCTGCTCCCCGAACACGGATTCGATGCCGCTGCAGCGCTCGCGGGCAGCGAGGGCACCTGCGCGATCGTCGTCCGGGCGAAAGTCGGGCTCGTGCCGAAACCGCGGACAAATGCCCTCCTCTGCCTCGGGTACGAAGACACCATCGAGTCGGCACGCGACGTGATGACCATCCTGGACGCTCGACCGAGCGCCGTCGAAGGACTCGATTCATCGATCGTGGAGATCATGCGCCACCGTAGAGGACCCGCGAGCGTTGACTCCCTCCCTCAGGGAAATGCCTATCTTATGGTCGAATTCTCGGCCGACACCCTCGAACAGGTGCGCGCCGATTGCGATCGGCTGCTTGAAGCACTGCACACACAGGGTCGAGTATTTGACCACTCAGTCGTGACCGATCCCGTGGAACGTGCAAAGTTGTGGCGCGTCCGCGAGGATGGCGCCGGGCTCTCCTCGCGACGAATCGACGGTATTCAGACCTGGCCGGGCTGGGAAGATTCGGCGGTCGCTCCTGAGCGCTTAGCAGATTATCTCGCTGAATTGATTCCCCTTGTTCATAAATATGGCTATACAGCCTTCTTGTATGGTCATTTCGGGGCTGGATGTGTTCATATGCGCCTTGACTACGAACTGCGTAGCGAATCGGGGCGCCAAGTATTCGAGGACTTCACGCGAGAAGCCGCCGCACTCGTTGTGGCACATGGCGGATCGCTTTCTGGCGAGCATGGCGACGGTCGGGCACGGAGCGAATTGCTGAATGTGATGTACTCCGTCGAGATGATCGCGGCCTTCAAAGCTTTCAAGTATGTCTGGGACCCCGCTGGAGTCCTCAACCCCGGGATTATTGTCGACCCAGAACCTTTCTCCGCCTCGCTCGCACTGGACGGAGCTCCCAAACCGGGTCTCCCGTCCGACGAAGACGAGAGCCTGATTGAACCCGGCACGTTTGGCCTCCCGATTCAGATGGGTTTCCGGCTCCCTTTGGCGAGCCCTTTCGTTGGAAACGCCCACGCCTGTATTGGCGTGGGGAGGTGCCGATCGTCCGAAGGCGGTTTCATGTGCCCGAGCTACCGGGCGACCAAGGACGAGAAGGATTCGACTCGCGGTCGAGCTCGAGTCCTCCAAGAACTCACGCGCGCGAATCGGAACAGCCTGAACGGATGGTCACGCCCGGAAGTGCGCGAAGCGCTAGATCTCTGTCTCTCGTGCAAGGCTTGCTCGACGGATTGCCCAACAGGGGTGGATATAGCGGAGGCAAAGTCGCAGCTTATCGATGAGCACTACCAAGGGCGTATCCGCCCATTTACGCATTACTCGATTGGATGGCTCCCCAGATGGCTGCCGCTGCTCACCAAAATCGCCCCCGTTGCGAACTTCGGCACCAGGATCCGGCAGTTGCGCTATCTCGGGGAACTTCTGGGGGTTAGCGCCCGTCGGCGTCTCCCTGCGTTCGCGCCGGCGGGAGACATCCGACGGCAGGTATGCGAAGCGGGCTTCGTCGAAGGAGCCGATCTACTCCTGTTTGCCGACAGCTTCACCCGAGCCTTCAGGCCGGAAGTGATCCCGGCCGCGGCACGCGTGCTCCGCGATTCCGGCCGGACGGTTGGATGCACGCCGGATGCATGCTGCGGATTGACCTGGGTCTCAACGGGGCAACGCGACGGTGCCCGGCGGAGGCTGGAGCGGTTGATCAGCAAGTTCGACGATGGCACCGACCGGGACATCGTCGTGCTGGAACCGAGCTGTGCCGCGACCATACGGGACGAGGGCCCCAAACTCGTCGGCGGAGAAGCAGCCGAGAGAGTGGCGGCTCGAGTGCGGTCGTTCTCGGTTGCGATCAATGAGGCGCTCGAACGGGGGTGGGTTCCGAAAGCAGTTCCACCTGAAACCGCAGTGTTGCAGACACACTGCCACGAGCACGCAGTCTTCGGTTCTGGTTCACAGCGGCGGGTACTTCAGGCTTGGGGCGTTCCGAATATCGTCGAGTCATCTTCGTGCTGTGGTGTTGCGGGCAACTTCGGCTTCGAGGCGGAACATTTCGATATGTCGATGAAGGTCGCAGAGCACTCGATTGTTCCTGCTCTCGATAGAGGGGGCGACGCAAGCCTGGTGTTAACGGACGGTTTCAGCTGCGCGATGCAGGTTTCCCAAATCGATCCGGCTCGCGGGAGCAAGCATCTCGCAATGGCGCTTGACTTCGATGACGCAAGTGCCGACCGCGAAGTGGATCAGTGACGTGAGCATCGTTGCCTGCTATTTTCAACGTACAAGGTGATGAAATGGTGTACTTCGGTATTTTCTTGATCCTCATAGCCCTCGGCTTGTGGTGGGCAAGCATCCGCTTCGACTCTTGGCGATCCACGTCGCCGCCCATAGAGTCCGCGACAACGCGCTTTATCCCGCGCGTCTCGCCTGGCGCGGCTGCGATTATGGTGGCGGCAGTTGGTGCTTTTCTCATTGCAACGAATCTGCCCGGCACGCAATAGCATTCCCATTGATCTGGAGCTGAGTGGCTACGACCGTCCTTTTTCACGAGGTGGGCCTAAGTGCCCAGACATCAATATGCCCTCCCCTGAGAAGAGGTCAGGAGTTCGAATCTCCTCACCTCAGGTTTCCTTGGTACTGGTTTGGTACCATGAGGTATGGCTATGAATCTACGCGTTCCCGAGGACCTCGACCGCCGTCTCGATGAGCTTGCCGCCGAGGAGCATACGTCCAAGTCCGCGCTTCTTCTCCAGGGAGCCGAGATGGTCCTGCAACGGCACGGCCGCCGTCGCGAGATCAGTGAGGGTCTGGATTTCGTGATGAGCCATGACGCGGAGCTG
>NZ_JBYSXD010000047.1:0-36600 GCF_058781865.1 Arthrobacter sp. FW306-1B-F12A | reverse complement strand
CACCCGCCCGACCTAGTGCTGCAGCAGACGCACGTGGTCCGGGGTGAGTTCCGAAATCTTCGTGACTCCGAGCAGGGCCATGGTGCGGGCCATGTCCTTCTCCAGGATCTGGATGGTGCGGTCCACGCCTGCGCGCCCGCCTGCCATGAGCCCGTAGAGGTAGGCGCGGCCGATCAACGTGAAGTCGGCACCGAGGGCCAGGGCCGCCACGATGTCGGCGCCGCTCATGATGCCCGTGTCCAGGATGACGGCCGCGTCGCTGTTGTCCGCCTTCAGCGCCGCGGAGACCTCCGGAACGAGGTGCAGCGGAATCGGTGCCCGGTCCAGTTGGCGCCCGCCGTGGTTGGAGATCACGACGCCGTCCGCGCCGTGGTCCACCACCTTGCGGGCATCGTCCACCGTCTGGATGCCCTTGACTACCAGCTTGCCCTTCCAGGTTTCGCGGAGCCAGTCGAGGTCGTCGAAGGTCAGGGTGGGGTCGAACATGGAGTTGATGAGGTCGGCCACGGTTCCGGTGTAGCGGGAGAGCGAGGCGAAGGTTAGCGGCTCGTGCGTGAGGAAGTTGAACCACCAGGCGGGCCTGTACGAGGCATCCAGGACGGTCTTTACGGTGAGCGCCGGCGGAATGGTCATGCCGTTGCGGACGTCCCGCAGCCGGGCGCCGGCGACGGCAGTGTCCACCGTGACCATGAGGGTGTCGTTTCCGGCCTTGGCGGCGCGCTCGATCAATTCCAGGGAACGGTCCCGGTCCGTCCAGAGGTAGAGCTGGAACCAGTTGCGGCCGTTCGGAGCCGCAGCGGCCACGTCCTCGATGGACGCCGTGCCCATCGTGGACAGCGTGTATGGAATGCCCGCTGCTTCGGCTGCCTGCGAGCCCGCGTACTCACCCTCGGACTGCATCATGCGGGTAAATCCCGTGGGTGCGATGCCGAACGGAAGCCGGGATTCCTTGCCCAGGATCCCGGTCCTGAGGTCGATGTTGGAGACGTCGCGCAGGATCCCCGGCCGGAACTCGATGTCCTGGAAAGCCTGGCGGGCCCGGCGAAGGGTGATCTCCGCCTCCGCTGCACCGTCCGTGTAGTCGAACGGCGCCTGGGGAGTGCGCCGCTTGGCCATGTCCCGCAGTTCCCAAATGGTGGATGCACGGCGCAGCTTCGCCGCGTTGCTGAACTCGGGCTTCTTGAACTTCATGAGCGGCGCCAAGTCTGAGTACTTGGGAACCCGCCGCTTCAGTGCAGCAGGACGCCCGACGGCGGAGGATACGTTCGCGGGCACCTCAAGGGAAGGGGCGTTGCTTGGCTGGACGGTCTGCGTCATGATGCTGTCTCCCGTGGACTTGTGTGGTTAGACCACACTCTATGCCATGTGGTCCAACCACATCAACTACTATTTATCCATGCGAACGCACGAGCTCGTCCTGAGTTGGATCGAAAAGCAATTGTCCGACGGGCATTTGGTGCTTGGTGGACGGCTTCCCGCCGAGCGGGCGCTGGCCGAACAGTTGGAAGTTTCACGGACCTCGGTCCGCGAAGCAATCCGGATCCTGGAAGCCATGGGCTTGGTGCGGGCAGGCGTCGGCTCCGGCAAGGACGCCGGGACGGTGGTTATCGCGGAACCGGCCACGGCGCTCGGGTCAGCGCTCCGCCTCCACGTGGCCACACAGCATTTGCCCGTCGCCGACATCGTGGAAACACGGGTCCTGCTCGAATCATGGGCGGTGTCGCGCGCCAAGGCCGACGCCCCCGAACTCAACGAAGCAGCCAGGCTCCTGGACGAGATGGACCTGAGTGCCGCCGTCGACGACTTCCTCGCACTGGACGTCGCCTTCCACCTGGCGCTGGCGGAAGCCGCAGGAAATGCCGTGGTGAGCACCATCATGGGCTCGCTCCGTGAAGCGATCGAGGGGTACGCCGCGGCGCTCACGGCGAACCTGCCGGATTGGGATCGCACCGCCGATCGCCTGCGGTCCGAGCACCGCGCCATTTTGGCGGCAGTGAACGACGGCGACGGCGGCCGGGCGGCGACGCTCGTGGCCGCGCACATCGAGGGGTACTACCGGGAAGCCGGGCTGGGGAAGGCCCCTGAGGAAACTAGGCCTTGACGGGTCCGGTGCTTCCCCTGAGCTCAATCCGCGGCGGGAAGTAGTTCGTGGGGGAGGCGGCGTCGTTGGTCTGGATCTGCTCCCGCATGCGGCGCCACGCAAGGTCCCCGAGGTCGGAAATCGGTACAGCCGCAGTGGTCAGCGGAGGCATGGTGTACCGGGCGAACGGCATGTCATCGAAACCCGTGAGGGACAAGTCCTCCGGCACGCGGATCCCGCGCTCGCTGAGTCCGCTCAAGAGGCCCATCGCCGCGACGTCGTTGAAGACAAGGATGCCGGTGGCGCCGCAGGCGGCGACGGCATCGCTCGACTCGAATCCGGCGTCGAACGTGTTCCCTCCGGGAATGAACTGCAGTTCGACATCCGGGAATTCGGCCGTAAACTTCTCGAGCCCACGGAGGCGCTGCACGTTGGACGCACTGCGGTCCGGTCCCGTCAGGTAGGCCAGTTTGCGGTGGCCCAATTCCACCAAGTGGGCGGCAAGCTCCTGGATGCCTTGGCCGTAGTCCACTACGAGGCTGGGAGTCGGCACCGACTCGGTGGTGCGGTTGATGAGGACCAGGGGATAGAGCGTGGGGGCGAGTTCTTCCAGGTCGGCGTCGCTCATGCGGGGGGCGCAAAGAACGACGCCGTCGCATCGCCTCCGGGCTTCCCCTGCGAGGATCGCTTCTTCGCTGGAAACTTCGGACGAGTCGGCGATCAACACGCGGTAGCCGTCGCGGGCGGCGGCAATACTCAGCCCGCGAAGGATGGCCTGGAAAGTGGGGTTGGACAGGTCCGGCACCACGATTCCGATAGTGTCCGTTTTCCCCAGGGCCAGGCTTCGGCCTACCGGGTTCGGCTTGTACTTCAGCTCGGAAGCGGCTGCGCGCACGCGGGCGGCAATGTCCGCGTCCACGGTTGTGTTTCCGTTCATGACGCGGGAAACCGTGGCATGCGAAACGCCGGCCATGGATGCCACATCTGCGATGCCCACCCGCCGGGTGTTCCTTCTGCCTGGCATGCTTTCCTTCCTGGAGCTGATGCCGCCCGGTGCCAATGCTGCGGCGACGTGTGTTCTGAGGTGAAGTTTATAGTGAGTGAGGAAACGGTTTCCCTTGATGTCGTTGCATTTCGATTTGCGGGAATCCGGAGCCTGCCGCTATGGTTTCGCTATGACTAACCGTTGGTATGCGTATTTTTCGTTGGCTCTGGAGGGGCCCGCGTCTAACTGACACGCATCCAACTTTCCTTCAGAGCCAACAGGGCAGAGATCATTCTCTGCCCTTCGCCATTTCCAGGCGGGCTCTGAGTAGGGTCCGCTCCTCTCCGGAACAGGACCCCTTTCATGACCAGCATCGCCGCAGAGCCCACCACACTAAATGCCGACGTCGAAAATCCCGGCGCGCAGTCGACGTCGAACTTGCGCGTCAGCCGCTTCGAGCCGCTCCCCACGCCGCAGGAAATCAGCGCGGAACTGCCGCTGGACGCTAAGGCCTCCGCCGTCGTCGAGCGCGGACGCGACGGAGTCCGCGCCATCATGGACGGCGTGGACGATCGCCTCCTGGTGATCGTGGGACCGTGCTCCATCCACGATCCGAAGGCCGGCCTGGAATACGCGCGCAGGCTGGTCAGCCAGGCGGAGAAGCACAAGGAAGACCTGCTCATCGTCATGCGGGCCTACTTCGAGAAGCCGCGCACCACGGTCGGCTGGAAGGGCCTCATCAACGATCCCCACTTGGACGGCAGCCACGACATCGCGGCTGGACTCCGTGCTGCCCGTGGATTCCTCCAGCAAGTCACGGCCCTGGGCCTGCCGACGGCCACCGAGTTCCTGGAACCCATCAGCCCGCAATACATGGCCGACCTCGTGGCGTGGGGCGCCATCGGTGCGCGGACCACCGAGAGCCAGATCCACCGCCAGCTCGCCTCCGGACTGTCCATGCCGATCGGTTTCAAGAACGGGACCGACGGCGACCTCCAAGTCGCGATCGATGCCTGCGGCGCCTCTGCGGCATCCCAGGCGTTCCTGGGGATCGACGGCGAGGGCCGCGCCGCCCTCGTGGCGACCTCGGGCAACCCGGACACCCATGTGATCCTGCGCGGCGGCCGCAAGGGACCGAACTACGCCGCGGACCAGGTTGCCGCTGCCTCGGAGAAGCTCTCGGCAAAGGGCTTGAACCCGCGGCTCATCGTTGACGCGAGCCATGCCAACAGTGGCAAGAGCCACCACCGCCAGGCCGAAGTCGCCTTGGAGATCGGCGCGCAGTTGGAAGATGACGTTGCTTCGCCGATCGCCGGCGTCATGCTGGAGAGCTTCCTTGTCGGTGGGGCGCAGAACCTGGATGTGGAGCGGCAGTCGGCCGGCGAACAAGAGCTGGTGTACGGCCAGAGCGTCACCGACGCCTGCATGGAATGGGACGTCACGGTGTCCGTCCTGAACCAGTTGGCGGCCTCGGCCCGAAAGCGTCGCATAGCTGCTTCCAACTAAGTGAAACCTAGTCTCCACTTGGACGAAAGACTTTCACTTTGGTACCAGCAGCCTCTAGAGTATCTAGCACATGGTTGTTTGATGGCTCAGCATCGGCACACCAGGTAATGAATGCTGGGGTTCGCCGCTAACCGCTGAGAGCAAAGGAATATGGAGAAATGTCCGCAGAGACTAACTTCTCGAACGCGCGTTTCATGACAGTGGCTGAAGTTGCCGAAGTCCTCCGGGTTTCCAAAATGACCGTGTACCGTCTGGTCCACTCGGGAGAATTGCCGGCCGTCCGATTTGGACGATCATTCCGGGTCCCCGAAGATGCCGTGAGCCAGTACCTCAAGGGCGCGGTCGTCGACGGACACTCAGAGACGGCCTGAGCCCCGCTTGGTCCCCTCAAGGGCCAGCGGTCATTGGGTGCCCCCGATAAGCGGTACCCTGTTAAGGAACGTTTTACGTCATTGTAAGAATCTGTCAGTTGTAAAGTCTGTTGCTCAGTTCAAGGACCTCACCCAGCAGACAGAATCTCAATCTAGTTTGGTAAGGAACTTACGTGGGTTCAGTTATTAAGAAGCGCCGCAAGCGTATGGCCAAGAAGAAGCACCGCAAACTGCTTCGCAAGACCCGCCACCAGCGTCGCAATAAGAAGTAGAGATACTTCCTACAGCGTGAATGCCCGTTGCCTCTCAAGGCGGCGGGCATTTTTGCGTCCGTCCCCGATGACGCTCGCTCACATATGAGTGCTTTTCCCCGGACCCTCGCTCACGTATGTCGGCCGTTTCGACAACGCTCGCTCCCGTATGTGGGCACATGCCGGAATGAGGTCGTCACATCATGTGAGCGAGGGTTACCGGGGAGGCGGGTATATGTCAGCGAGGGTTGCCGGGGAGGCGGGTATATGTGAGCGAGGGTTGCCGGGGTTAGGCCCTCGGGCTGCGGAATTTGGAGAAGCCCCGCCACAAGCCGTAGACGGCGCCTCCGACGGTCGCGGCCTTGAGGCCGAGCGTGGCTGCCCGGCGGCCGGAACGGAAGTCGTAAACAGGCCAGTTGTTCTCCCGCGCGTGGCGGCGAAGCCCGGCGTCGGGATTGATGCACACGGGGTGGCCCACCAACGTGAGCAGCGGGATATCGTTATGCGAATCGCTGTACGCCCAGCAGCGCTTCAGGTCCAGGCCTTCTTCGTCTGCTACGCGCTGCACGGCCACGGCCTTGGCTGGCCCGTGGAGGATCTCGCCCACCAACCGGCCGGTGTAAGCGCCATCTTCAACCTCACCCACGGTACCCAGGGCGCCGGTCAGGCCGAGCCGCGTGGAAATGACGGTGGCAACTTCGATGGGCGTGGCGGTGACGAGCCAGACCTTCCGGCCAACACGCAGGTGCTGTTCCGCCAGGGCCTTGGTACCGGGCCAGATCCGCGACTCGATCATCTCGTCGTAGACCTCTTCGCCCAGTTCCTTGATATCGGACACCTTGATGCCGGCCGCGAGGATCAGCGCGGAATCCCGGACGGAATGGACGTCCTCCATCTTTTCGCCCCGGAGCACGAACTTGAACTGCTTCCAGGCAAAGCCCGCGGCTTGGGAGAGCGTGAAGGCCCTGCGTTCATACATCTTCCGGGCAACGTGGAAGAGGCTGGCACCCTTCATGAGGGTGTTGTCGACGTCGAAGAATGCGGCTTCGCCGTGTTGCTGCGTTGCAGCCGGCGCGGTGGCCACAACGGCGTTCTTCTCGACGGGCATGCCTCGAGTCTAGTCAATCGTCCGGCCCCCTGCCGTTCGCGACTGCCGTGACGACGCTGAAGCGATACCGTTGAACCATGCCAAATCCCGACGTCGTACTCCTCACCAAAGCTGACTGCCACCTTTGCGCCGCGGCGCGGGACGCCGTTGAACGCGTGACCTCAAGCCTTGGGCTCACGTGGACCGAACAGTCAATCGACACTGACCCGGCACTGCGCGAGCGCTACGCCGAGGAGATCCCGGTGGTATTCGTGGACGGAATCCAGCGGGATTTCTGGAAAATCGATGAGGCACGATTGGTGCGGGTCCTGAAGAAGGCCATCGCCGCCTGAACATGCGTGCAGAGCTTTGTTGGCAATAGAGTGGGAAAACAAAGCGACGCAATGGAGAAGAACGTGACTGCGCTGGAACCGTCCGCCGAGGCTGTACCCGGGGACAAGGAGTCTGCCGCGAAGCAGATACCGCCCGCGGCTGTGGCCCGGATGACGCTTTACCTGCGCGCTCTGAACTCCCTGCTCGGTGAAGGCGTGGAACGGGTTTCCTCCGAGGCGTTGGCTGAGGCGTCCGGAGTCAGTTCGTCCACCTTGCGCAAAGACCTCTCCTACGTCGGCTCCTACGGAACGCGTGGCGTCGGGTACGAGGTCCAATACCTGAGCCGGCACATCGCGGCGGCGCTCGGCCTGACCCACGACTGGAAAGTGGCCATTGTGGGCGCCGGCAACCTGGGCAAGGCCTTGGCACGGTACGGCGGCTTCGAGTCGCGCGGTTTCGACGTGGTGGCGATCCTCGACGCCGATCCCATGATTATCGGGAATGAGGTCGGCTGGCTGCGGGTCAGCGACGCCGCCAATCTTGAAACGGTCCTTCAGCGGACCGGAACCAACATGGTTGTCCTGGCCCTCCCGGCCGCGGTGGCACAAGGCGTCTGCGACCGCGTGATCAGCGCGGGTATCCGCAGCATCCTCAGCTTTGCCCCGGTGCTGCTGCAAGTTCCTCCGTACGTGAATCTGCGCAAAGTGGACATGGCCACTGAGCTCCAGATCCTGGCGTATCACGCACAACGGGCACAGACCCCGGGCCAGGCCATTTAGGCCGGACCGGGTCTGCACCCGTTGTTTTGGTTTTAGCGTCTAGCGCCTAGCGGCCGTACGGCGCCTGGCCGTAAGGGTTCGCGAACGGCTGGGCTTTCCGGAAGTACGGCGCCGAGGCCGGCAAATAGAGCATCACGATCGCGGCGATGCCCAAGAGGATGGTGATGGTGCCCATGCCGATCTGGGTCAGGCCCAGCAGGGAAATTCCAGCGAAGACCGTGCCCAGGATGCGGGCCCAGTTCTTCCCCTTCCGGACATTGAACGCAACCAATGCGTAGAGCCCGGCAAAGATCACCGAGAAGATAACCAGGAACGTGATCGCAATGCCGATGAAGGTGCTTGTGTCTATGCCTGAAGCGTTGCTTCCTTGCGCCGACAGGGCCTGGTTGAACATGTTCTTGCCTGCCGGCGAGTTCAGCGTAGCGATAGTGAAGGGAATGCCGATCAAGGTCAGTACCCCTGCGGCAATCATCAGCCAGAAGGAGATGTTGACCAACTGCGGGACTCCGGACGTCGCAGCGGGCTGCTGGCTCGGCCAAGTGACGGGGCCGCCCTGCCCGTACTGCGGGACGGAAGGCTGCCCGTACTGCGGCTCCTGCCCGTACTGCGGGACGGAAGGCTGCCCGTACTGCGGCTGCTGCCCGTACTGGGGAGCCTGTTGTCCATACTGGGGTGCGGACGGCTGCCCGTACTGGGGAGCCTGTTGCCCGTACTGGGGTGCGGACGGCTGCTGGGGCGCCTGCTGGCCGTACTGCGGAGCCGAAGGCTGCCCGAACTGAGGAGCTTGTTGGCCGTATTGCGGCGGCTGACCCTGCTGGGGTGTCTGCTGGCCGTATTTCGGCTCCTCAGGGGTGGGATTCTCGCCCGGAGTGGACGGCGGGTACGGAGGGGTGCTCATGGCATTCCTTTGCGTGTCGACTGCAGATACGGCTGCCGGGTGCAACGTGCCCCGCCCCCAGCTCGGCTTAATTCCACCGTACCCCGACGGCACAGCGCTGGTGATGATTCACGGGAAGAATTCTCGCTGAACAAGCTTCGGCGGAGCTCCCGTGAATCCTGCATGGACAAAGGGAAGGCCGCGGGGTCCTTCCGGGACCGGCCGCGGCCTTCAGCTATGAAATTCCGGCTTGTAACGGGTTGGCTAGACGGCGCCCTTCACTGACTTGAACCACGCCTGCGAATTGGGCAGCCACATCAGGACCGTTGCAATGAGGCTGATGACGAAGCTGAACCAGTTGTTGCTCTGTCCATTTGCCATCGCTCCGCCCACGATCGAGAGGATCAGGGAAATTCCCGCAATGACGGTCAGTGCGAGGCGGGCCCACTCCTTGCCTTCCTTCATCTTCATCGCGAAGACGATTTGGGCGGCCGCCACAACCAGCGCTATCAGTACCAGAAGGAGGACGACGACGGCGATTGCCGGCGCGAGCGTGAAGAGCACAATGGAGCCGAAGAGGCCGAGCAAGCCACCCAGGAGGGCCAGGAGTCCGCCAATGAGCCAGATCCAGTAGGAGACCTTCAACTCTATGGGCATTCCGGTGACTTTGAACATGCCGGAAAAACCGCCCTTGGGAAGGACATCGTTGAAGTTCTTCGGACCGTCGGTAGGCATCTCGAAGTGGAAACCTTCTCCCTGTCCGGGTTGGCCTTGCTGCTGGTATCCGGGAGCGGGCTGCTGGTAAGAGGGAGGCGCTTGGTAAGAAGGAGGTGCTTGGTATCCCTGCGGAGGCTGGTAACCCGCAGGAGGGACATTGCCGGGCTGCGGTGGCTGGGCTCCGGGCTGCTGAGGCTGAGGAGCTTCGTTTGGGTTACTCATGGCATCACTTTAGACCTGAGGTTTAAGGATTCATAGGAAATTCTTGGCTAATTCGCCGCTAAGTATCGGCTTTTACCCGAACGATAGGCGGGTGACACCGCGAGCAAAAAATGGCGCCTCCTGGGCTGCGCACGCGATCGTGTGCAGCCCCGAAGGCGCCTTTCAGTCCGTTAGCCCGGGGGATTGGGAACCTGGTGGATTAGGCGGCAGGTGCGATGAAGGCCAGTTCGAGGTTAATGACAACCTTGTCGCTGACCAGGACGCCACCGGCCTCGAGCACTGCGTTCCAGGTGAGGCCGAAGTCCTTGCGGCTGATGGTGGTCTCACCGGAAACGCCTGCGCGGGTGTTGCCGAACGGGTCAACGGCTACGCCGTTGAACTCGGTTTCGATGGTGACCTCTTTGGAGACGCCCTTGATGGTCAGATCGCCCACGAGGTCGAAGCTGTCGCCGTTGGCCTTGACGTGGCGTGAGACGAAAGTGATTTCCGGGAACTTCTCCACATCGAAGAAGTCCTCGCCCTTGACGTGGCCGTCGCGGTTGGCGTCGCCGGAGTCGAAGCTGGCGGTCTGGATGCTTGCGGCGACCTTGGAGTCGGCCAGGCTGCCGCCGAGTTCAAGGGTGGCTTCTGCCTCGGTGAACTGGCCGCGGACCTTGCTGATGCCTGCGTGGCGGACGGTGAAGCCGATCTCGCTGTGCGAGTTGTCGAGGGTCCAGACGCCGGTGGTGACGTTTGCGGGAAGAGTCATGGGGTTCTCCTTGGGAAGGTGTGATCGTAGCTTCATCGGTCGTTCGGCCGTACTTAGTTGAAGTGTCAACCGAACCTTGTGTCAAGTATAAACATGCAAATGCATCTTTTATTCCACCTTCAGGGAACATTCTGAAGAAACTTTCAGTTCTACGAAACGTAGAAGATTTCAGATCGCCCGCCTTCTTTGAGAAACTGGTAAACATGCCCCAAGCAACTGTCCATCTGCTCCGCCATGGCGAGGTCTACAATCCCGACGGCATTCTGTACGGCAGACTGCCCGAATTTCACCTCTCCGAACGCGGCCGCGAGATGGCCAAGATGCTTGCGGACCACTTCGCTGCCCGCGTCGCGCAGGGGGCGAACATCGTCTACCTTGTCGCCTCGCCGTTGACCCGCGCGCAGGAAACCGCCCTTCCCACTTCCCAGGCGTTGGACCTCCAGATCCACACGGAACCGCGGATCATCGAGGCGGAGAACCACTTCGAAGGGCTCAAGGCCCACCTCTCCGAATTCATCAAGCCCAAGCATTGGCGTGAGTACCGCAACCCCTTGCGTCCGTCCTGGGGCGAGTCGTACCAGGACCAGGTCGCCCGGATGCGTGCCGCCGTCGAGGACGCCCGGCTGAAGGCAATCGAACTCGGCGGCGATGGCGCCGAAGCCATCCTCGTCAGCCACCAGCTTCCCATCTACGCCACGCGCCTCAGCGCGGAGGGCCGGCCCCTGTGGCACGATCCGCGCAAACGCGAGTGCACGCTGACGTCGCTGACTTCCCTGGTGTTCGACGGCGGCAAGGTTGCGCGGGTGGAGTACAGCGAACCCGCCGCCGTGCTGCTGCCCGGTGCCGCGAAGACGCCCGGAGCATGACCATGGACCGCGATACCACCAGCCGCAAGACCAGCGGCCAGAAAATCAACGCAGCCTTGACCTCACGCCGCAGCTTCCTCGCTGTCGGTGGTGTGGCACTCTCTGCATTGACCATGGGCTTGTCCGCCTGTGCCCAGGAAGACGCCCTGGCCCAGCAAGCCAAAGCCGGCGACAACAAGAACTACGTCGCCGGGGACGGCTCGGTGACGGAATTCGCCAAAGCCGACCGTAAGGCCGCCGTCGGGATCAAGGGCACGTTGTTCGACGGAACTGCCGTGACTCCGCAGGACCTGGTCGGCAAGGTGACCGTCCTCAACTTCTGGTTCGCCGCGTGCGCGCCGTGCCGGGTTGAAGCGCCGATTCTTGAGGAACTGCACCAGGAGTTCAAGAGCAAAGGTGTCCAGTTCTACGGTGTGAACCTCCGGGACGAGAAGGCTACGGCCGACGCCTTCGACCAGACGTTCAAGCTCACGTACCCCAGCTTCAATGACAAAGACGGCGCAGTGCTCCTGTCTGTCTCCGGCATTGTGCCCCCGGGTGCGGTGCCCACCACGCTCGTCCTGGACAAAGAAGGCAAGGTTGCCGCCCGCGTCCTGGGCGAGATCGAGAAGAGCACCCTCAAGGCCCTCATCACCACCGCGGTTGCCGAGTAGGTGGCCCGGACAGCGTGAACAGCCCTTTCGCCGAGACCATCCTGAGTGGTTCCTTGCTGCTGGCCATCCCCGTGGCCCTGCTGGCCGGACTCGTGTCCTTCCTGTCGCCATGCGTCCTGCCGCTGGTGCCTGGCTACCTTGGCTACGTGACCGGGCTGAGCGGCGTCGACCTCCAGAAGCAAAAGCGCGGACGCATGCTCGCGGGAATCGGCCTGTTCGTCCTCGGATTCTCCGCGATTTTCGTCCTGCTCGGTGGCGCGTTCGGCCAATTGGGGACCCTCATCACCGGCCCGCAGAACGCGTGGATCACGCAATTGCTGGGCGTGCTGGTGATCATCATGGGCGTTGTGTTCCTAGGCGGCTTCGGGTGGTTGCAGCGTGACGCCAAAATCCATGCCAAGCCGCCAGCCGGTCTGTGGGGTGCTCCTTTGTTGGGCATCACGTTCGGACTCGGCTGGGCCCCCTGTATTGGCCCCACCTATTCCGCAGTTCAGCTGCTGAGCCTTTCCGGGGGATCGTCCGCGGCGAAGGGGGCGCTCCTGGCGTTTGTCTATAGTCTTGGCCTTGGCATTCCCTTCCTTTTGATAGCCCTCGCAGTCCGCCGGGGGATGGGTGTCATGTCCTTCTTCCGCAAGCATCGCCTCGCGATCCAGCGGATGGGCGGGGGCATCCTGATCCTCTTGGGAATCCTGATGGCCACGGGAGTGTGGGGCGCCTGGGTTACCGGGCTGCAGTACTGGTTCCAAACCGATGTGAAGTTGCCGATCTGATGAGCGAGCCCGTGCAAGGTAAAACGAAGTCCAACAAGTCCGCCAGCGAATCCGCGGAAGCTGACAACGCCGCTGGCAACGCCTCTGACAACGCCGCTGGCAAGGCCGCCGGCAAGGCGATCGACAAGGCCAAGGCCGAGGCGGCACTGCCGGTCCTGGGGATCGTAGGCATGCTGCGCTGGGCCTGGACCCAGCTGACCAGCATGCGTACGGCGCTGTTCCTGCTGCTGCTCCTGGCAGTCGCGGCAGTTCCTGGCTCGCTGTTCCCGCAGCGCCCGGCCAACCCTTCGATCGTGACGCAGTACATCAGCGACCACCCGGACTACGGCAAGCTCCTGGACTCCGTGCAGCTCTACGACGTGTACTCCTCTGCCTGGTTCTCGGCGATCTACATCTTGCTGTTCATCTCCCTGATCGGCTGTGTCACGCCACGGGCCATCGCCCACTACAAGGCAATGCGCTCCCAGCCGCCGCGGACCCCGAAGCGTCTCTCCCGCCTCCCGGAGTACGGGACGCTTGTGCTGCCCGCCGACGCCGGGATCCCGGCGTCGAAGGCTATCTCGGACGCCGCTGCGGTCCTGAAGAAGCGCGGCTACCGCGTGGAGGTGCGCGACGTCGACGCCGCCATGCCGTCCTTGGGTGCCGAGCGCGGCTTCCTCAAGGAAGTGGGAAACCTCGTGTTCCACGCTTCGCTGATCGGAGTGCTGGTTTCGGTGGCGGTCGGCGGCCTGTTCGGCTACAGCGGCCAGCGCATCCTGGTGGAAGGCGACACGTTCGTGAACACCTTGGTGGGCTACGACCAATTCAGCCCCGGCACCAACTTCCAGAGCAGCTGGCTGCAGCCGTACTCCATCCAGCTGAACAAGTTCGACGTCAAGTTCGACCGTGAATCGTCGGCACACTTCGGCCAGCCCATCGACTTCACGGCGGACGTCACCACCAAGGACACCCCGGACGCGCCCGCCAAGAAGCAGGTCCTCAAGGTCAACGATCCCGTGTCCCTTGGCGATACGAGCATTTACCTGACGGGCAACGGCTACGCTCCCGTGGTCACGGTCCGGGACGGCGCCGGCAACGTCGCGATGCAGGGGCCTGTCGTGGCCAAGCTGCAGGGTGACAACTACTACTCCTCGGTGGTCATCAAGGTTCCCGATGCCAAGCCCGATCAGCTCGGCTTCGCGGGATTCTTCCTGCCGACGGCCATGGTGACGGACAAGGGTGTCGCCTACAGCGGCGATCCCGAACTCTTCAACCCGCAGTTGAACCTCAACTCGTACTACGGCGACCTCGGCCTGAACAAGGGCGCCCCGCAGAACGTCTTCGAGCTCGATGTAGCCAAGCTGACCCCGCTCAATGGCCGCGGCATGGCGGAGAAGGCCATCGCGCTCGCCCCGGGAGGCACCTACACGCTTCCTAACGGCAAGGGCAGCATCACTTTCGACGGCGTCAAGAAGTACGTCGGCGTCGACATCCACCACAATCCGGGCCAGGCCACCGCGCTCGTGTTCGCCTTGCTGGCGGTCGCCGGACTGATTCTCTCCCTCTACCTGAACCGCCGTCGCGTCTGGGTCCGCACCGGAACCCATGACGACGGGCGCACAATGGTGGAGTACGGTCTCCTTGCCCGCGGCGAGGACCACAGGCTGGCCGGCGAAGCTGCCGCGATCCGCGAACTGCTGCAACGTGAATGGCTGCTCCACACAGATCAGTCCACCGACACCGTTTCTTCCTCAACCTCGAAGGACCAGTAATGCTCCCCATCAACGAAACCATGGGCCAGTACAGCGAGCTTTTCATGCTGCTCGCGGCCGGCACCTACACGGTGGCGTTCATCGCTTTCGCGTGGGACCTCGCCAAGAGCAGCAAGATGCTGAAGGCAGTGGACCTGAAGGCGGCCTCTTCCGTGGCAGCCGAGGTCAAGGTTCCGGTCGCCGCCGGGCGTGCCGGTGGAAACGACGTCGGCGGACCGGCCGGCCGTACCGAGCGCCCGACGTCGGCCATCACCTCCGTCAACCAGACCGCCGGCGGTGACATGAAGTACGCCGCCGAGCGCCGCATTCCCGCTCGCGTGGCGGTGGCGGTCGCGATCATCGGCGTGGCAATCCATGGTGCCGGAGTCATCACCCGCGCGATCGGCGCAGGCCGCGTGCCGTGGGGCAACATGTACGAGTTCCTGACCACCGGCGCTTTCCTGGTGGTTGCGGTCTTCCTGCTCTCGCTCATCCGCCGTGACCTGCGCTTCCTGGGCACCTTTGTGCTGGGCCTCGCCGTGATCATGATGGTGGCCGCGTCCGTGACGTACTGGACCCCGGTAGGCCACTTGGTTCCGGCACTGCAAAGCTATTGGCTGGTCATCCACGTCTCCATCGCCGTGATGTCCGCGTCCCTGTTCACTTTGACGTTCGCCATGTCAGCCCTGCAGTTGCTGCAATCGCACCGGCAGAAGACCCTGGCGGCCGGCGGCGTGGACAAACTGGGCTTCATGCGGCTCGTACCGAACGCGTTGAGCCTGGAAAACCTGTCCTACCGCATCAACACCGTGGGGTTTGTGGGCTGGACCTTCACCCTCATGTTCGGCGCCATCTGGGCAGAGAAAGCCTGGGGCCGCTTCTGGGGCTGGGACACCAAGGAAGTCTGGACCTTCGTGATTTGGGTGGTCTACGCCGGCTACCTGCACGCGCGCGCCACCCGCGGCTGGACGGGAACCCGCGCAGCCTGGTTGTCGATTGCAGGCTACCTGTGCGTGATCTTCAACTTCACCGTGGTCAACGTGTTCTTCAACGGCCTGCACTCCTACTCGGGGCTGTCGCAGTAGGACTGCCCAGGACGGGTGCCTTACCGTCCTGACCCTTTTTGAATTAACGACGACGGCGACACTCCGCACTTGCGGGCGTGTCGCCGTCGTTCGCGTTTCAAAAGAGGTCAGGAAGGGCGGCCTCTCCTGCCGTAGGTTCAATGGGCGAGGTGTCAGCTGTTGACGTCGCCGCTGTCGTCGGCTTTGGATTCGCCCTTGAGCTTGCGTTCCTTGGCTTCGAGTTCGGCTTTGAGCTTTTTCAGCCGTTCGGCTTCGGCCTGGTTGCGACGGCGGACCTCCAGGTTGCGGAGAAAGTCGGGGTCGTCGTCGGGAGCGGTGGGGTGGCTCGCAGGCTGCGGGGTGGGCCGGATGTTGTAGGGGCGGCCCAAAATGAACCAAAGAGCGGCTCCGAGGATCGGCAGGAAAATCACGACAAGGAGCCAAGCGGGTTTGGAAATTCCCCGGGTGGCGCGGCGGTCGGTGCGAATGACGTCCACCAGCCCATAGACGTACACGAGCAGGACGGCGACAACTGCAACAACGCGGAGCATACCGTCAAGTCTAGTCGCCGTCGGGTCCGGTGATAGCTGCGCGATCAGGGTGCAATCAGGCTGTGAGGCTAAACTTGATCCGTGGCTTTCCTCAAATACTCCCTGATCCGCCTGGCGATCTTCGTACCGCTCTTCGTCCTCTTTGCCCTCCTGCAGACAGGGTTGTTCCTGGCGGCGATTTTCGCGGGCCTCATCGCGTTCGCGATCAGCTACTTGTTTTTCCAGAAGCAGCGCGACGCCGCGACTGCCGCCATGCGCGAACGTTTCTCCGGGCGGGCCAAGCCCATCCGCTCGGCGTTGGAGATTGAGGACGCCTCGATCGAGGACCGGCTGGTCGATGAAAACCCCGCGGTAAAGGTCGAGAACGACCGCCGCCCCAAAGAAGCCTAGAAGCTCACATCATGTGAGCGAGGGTTTTCGAAAAACGGCCTATATGTGAGCGAGGGTTGTGGGGAAGGACGCTCGCTCACATAAATGGGGTTTCCTACGGACGCTCGCTCACATATGTGGGGTTTCCGGCCAACGCTCGCTCACATCATGTGAGCGAGGGTTTTCGAAAACTGGCTTATATGTGAGCGGGCGTTAGAAGCCGTGGCTCAGGATGAGGCCCAGCGAGAACAGCACGCTGTAGCCAAGGTTGATCATTCCGGTCTGCTTGAGGACGGGGATGAGGCTCTTGCGCTTCCGGCCGTTGACCATGAGCCATGCCGGCATGAGGCAAGCGGGGATCAGCAGCAGCACTATCAGCATCCACGGCTTGGCGGGCGCCAGCACTACTACCAGCAGGATCGCGACGGCCAGCATCAGGACGTAGCTTTCGCGGGCGTGGCGGTCGCCCAGACGCACGGCCAGTGTCCGTTTGCCCGCGGCCGTGTCTGTCGGGATGTCGCGCACATTGTTGGCCATCAGCAAGGCGCAGGCGATCAATCCCGTGCCGATGGCGCCGATGACGGCCGGAAGGCTCACTTGCCCGGCCTGGGTGTAGGTGGTGCCGAGCGTTGCCACCAGGCCGAAGAAGACAAACACGAACAGGTCGCCCAGGCCCAGGTAGCCGTACGGGTTCTTGCCGCCGGTGTATCCCCAGGCGGCAAGGACGCAGCCAATACCCACCAGGATCAGCCACCAGCTCTGCGTAATGATCACCAGGACCAGGCCGAAAATCATGGCCAGGCCGAACGCGCCGAACGCAGCCCACTTGACGTGGTCCGGTCGTGCAGCGCCGGAACCGACCAGCCTGAGCGGACCCACGCGGTCCTCGTCGGTGCCACGGATGCCGTCCGAGTAGTCGTTGGCATAGTTCACGCCGATCTGCAGCAGCAGGGCCACGAGGGCGGCAAGGATGGCATTCAAGAGCCGGAAAGATTGCAGCTCGTAGGCGGCCGCTGTGCCGATCAGCACCGGCGCGATCGCGGCCGGCAGGGTGCGCAGGCGGGCGCCTTGAATCCATTGTGCAGCTGTTGCCACGTTCAGTACCTCGTGTTGTTTCGCGTTGGGGGAAGGCAAATGACGGTCAGGGAGGACGTGTCTATTCTCCCTGATGCACCTCGGCGAGAAGCTCGATCATCGCCAGCCGGTTCGGCTTTCCGTTGGGGAGCATGATGAGGCCATCCGTGGTCAGCACTGTTTTGGGCGCGAGGGTCCCCAGCGATTCCTGGCAGCGGGCCTTGTAGGCCGCGACAGCTTCCGGGGAGCTGTCCTCGACGGCGACATAGGCCGCCACCGCCTGGCCCCACTCACGGGAAGGCACCCCGGCCACGAAAGCCGCCGTGACGCCGTCGAACTTTTCAAGCTCCGCCTGGATGAACGCCGCGGAGGCTTTCACCCCGCCGGTGATGATGATGTCGTCGGCGCGTCCCAGCACCGTGAGCGTGCCGTCGTCGGCGAGCTCGCCGAGATCGTTGGTGCGGTACCAGCGGGTGCCGTCCTCCTCGAAGAACGCCGCGGCAGTCGCCTCGGGCGCCCCTAGGTAACCGGATGCCACGGTGTCGCCGCCCAGGAGGACCCGGCCGTCGTCGTCGAGCATGACCCTGACCCCGTCGATGGGGCTTCCGTCGTACACGCAGCCGCCGCACGTCTCGGCGGAGCCATAGGTGGTCACCACCTTCAGTCCAGCCTCCCTGGCGGCGTCCAGCAGCGCGGCGGAGGCAGGCGCCCCGCCCAGGAGGATGGCGTTGAAACGGCGAAGTACTGCGAGGGTCTGCGGCGAGGGCGAATCGAGGAGCCGCTGCAGCTGGGTGGGCACCAAGGACGTGAAGCGGATCGTGTCCGTCAGCTCTTCGGCGGCGGCGGTGAAGGCCTCCGGAGTGAAGCCGTTCGAGAGGTCCATGACCCACGGGCGCGTGCCGGCGAAGAGCGAGCGGACCAAAACCTGGACGCCGGCAACGTATTGCAGCGGCAGGGCCAGGAGCCACTGTCCCTCGCCGCGGAGCGCGATGGCCGTGGCCATGGAAGAAGCTGCGAGCTGGTCGACCGTGAGCACCGTGGCCTTGGGCGTGCCTGTGGAACCGGAGGTGCGGACCACTACTGCGGCATCTTCGAAACCAGGCGTTTCAACGGCGACCGCTACCGGGGTGCCGGCCTCCGGGACTACGATTTCGACGGCGGGTCCCTCATCGTGGAGGGCGGCGGCCAGGGCTTTGAGGACGGGGTCGATGTTCACGGGCGAGTCCTAGAAGTAGTACGGAAAGTTGGACCAGTCCGGATCGCGCTTCTCGAGGAAGGCTTCCTTGCCCTCCACGGCTTCGTCCGTCATGTAGGCCAGGCGCGTGGCCTCCCCGGCGAAGACCTGTTGGCCGGCCAAGCCGTCGTCGGCGAGGTTGAAGGCGAACTTGAGCATGCGGATGGCTTGCGGGGACTGGCGCGCGATGTCCGCGGCGTACTCAAGTGCAACTTCCTCGAGGCGCTCGTGGTCCACAGCCTCGTTGACGGCACCCATGCGGACCATGTCCTCCGCGGAATACTCACGGGCCAGGAAGAAGATCTCGCGGGCGGCTTTCTGCCCGATCTGCCGGGCGAGCAGCGCCGAGCCGTAACCGGCGTCGAAACTTCCCACGGTGGCGTCGGTCTGCTTGAACTTGCCGTGCTCGCGGGACGCGATGGTGAGGTCCGAGACAACGTGCAGTGAGTGCCCGCCACCGGCAGCCCAGCCGTTCACGACGGCGATGACCACCTTGGGCATGGTCCGCATGAGCCGCTGGACTTCCAGGATGTGCAGGCGGCCGGCCCTGGCGGGGTCGATGCTCTCCTGCGTCTCACCGTCGGCGTACCGATAACCGTCGCGGCCGCGGATCCGCTGGTCCCCGCCGGAACAGAAGGAGTGGCCGCCGTCCTTGGGGGAGGGGCCGTTCCCGGTGAGGAGTACCGTGGCGACATCCGGAGTCATCCGGGCGTGGTCCATGGCGCGGTAGAGCTCGTCAACGGTGCCGGGGCGGAAGGCATTGCGGACCTCCGGGCGGTTGAAAGCGAGCCGGACCGTCGGAAGGTCCCTCGTCACCTTTCCGTCTGCGTCCCGCTCGACCTGCCGGTGGTACGTCATGTCCTGGAAATCGTCGAAACCGGACACGGTACGCCAGCGCGACGGGTCAAAGACGTCGGATACCTTGGCGGGGAAGTCGTTGCTCACCCTCAGAGTCTAGTAATCCAGTCAGCTGATGCAGAACTCGTTGCCTTCGGGATCCGCCATGGTGTGCCATTCGTGCGGCCCTTGCTTTGCCGTCCACAGGTATTTCGCGCCCCGCGCTTCCAATGCGGCGCGGACGTCGTCCTTGTCCTGTCCGTTGAGGCGAACGTCCCAGTGGACACGGTTCTTGACGGTCTTGTCCTCCGGAACGGTCTGGAACAGGAAGCGGCGGCGGGTGTCCTTGTCCTGGTCTTCTTCCGGGCCGATGGCCGCGCCGTCCTTCCACACGAGCTTGCCGTTGTGGGTGGTGGTCTCTTCCTCCGTGGCGAAGCCTTGATCCACCATGGACCGGATGAACGCCTCGTCCTGGGGCTCCACGATCCACTCGAGCGTCTCGGCCCACCAATCGGCCAGGACGTGAGGATTCTTGCAGTCGATCACTACCTGAAAGTTCAGTGCCATGGACTGAACCTACGACGACGGCGCGTGGCCGGGGAAGTGCCAAGCGGACAGTTCCGGTCCGGGTTGGTTAGCCGCCGAGGAGCTGCGGCGGGATCGCGTAGATCAGTACGACGGCCAACAGGTTCTTGGCGGCGTGAACGAAGTAGGAGAACATCACGTTCTTTCCTGTCCAGACGTACACGGCCACCAGGACGACTCCCATTCCGAGGTACGGGGCCAGGGCCGGAAGCACCAGGCCCTCACGTCCCACCACGTGGATGGCTGCGAAACACATGACGGACAGGGCGCAACATAGCCAAATATTGACGCGACGGGACAGCTTGCCGATGAGCAGGTGCCGGAACAGGTATTCCTCCACGAAGGGTCCCAACACCACCAGCAAGGGCACCACGAACCAGGCCGGCAGTTGCAGGACCAGGGACTGGAGGCCCAGCTGGTTCTGCGACTCCTTGGCCGAGCCGGTAACTGTCACCAGGATGGCGGTGATCACCAGCATCGCCACGATGGACAGCGGAATCATGGCGAGCGTGAACCACGGACGGGTGGCCAGGATCAGGAGATCCCGGGCTATGACGCGCCACGCAGCCGCAACCGCGAACAGCCCCACCGAAGCGTAGAAAGCGAGGTTGATGGCGAAGACGGCGGTGGCGGGGTCGGGGAAGACGTGCTCTACGAAAGCCGTCACCGGGGCCGTGGCGAGGCTGAGGACAGCCGCCAATGACACATAGAGTCCGAAAGCCGCAGCGTCCAAGCCCGTGAAACGGTATAGCCTGCCGGCTGGCGGAATGGTGCCCATATGTCCAGCGTAACGCCCCTGTTTGTTGCCCGCGTCACGCTCCGCCGAAATCACCGGGTAAGATGGTTTTGCCGGATTTACCTTCGACGCTTCCGTGTTTTCGCCACTGATTCGACTTGCCAACAGGCTGAAAGCTCGAATTGCTTGTGCCGATGCGCGTGAAGCCAGGGCCGGTATCTCCTCAACCCACAAGGAACAGCTGTGCCTCAAAACACCACAACCGACCTTCAGCGTGAGCCGGGAACCCCGGCTGCGCCCAGTACCGCTACAACTTCCGAAAACCTCAGCGCCGAGGGCTACCAGAAGACCCTGAGCCGCCGCCACGTCACGATGATCGCGATGGGTGGCGCGATCGGCGTCGGCCTCTTCATGGGCGCGGGCGGACGCCTCGCCTCCACCGGTCCGGCCTTGATTTTCTCGTACGCCATTGCCGGCGTCATCGCCTACCTGCTGATGCGGGCCCTCGGCGAACTGATCATGTACCGCCAGACCTCCGGTTCCTTTGTCAGCTACGCCGGTGAAATGTTCGGCAAAAAGGGCGCCTTCCTCTCCGGTTGGATGTATTTCATCAACTGGGCCATGACGGGCATCGCCGAACTCATTGCCATCGGCCTGTACTTCCAGTTCTTCTTCCCGAACGTTCCCGTTGAACTGTCCGCCATCGCCGCGCTGGTGCTGCTGGTGGCCGTGAACCTGTTCAGCGTCAAGGCCTTCGGCGAGTTCGAATTCTGGGCTTCCTGCCTCAAGGTCGCCGCGATCCTGATCTTCCTCGCCGTGGGCACCTTCATGGTGGTCACCAACGCGCAGGTCGGCACCGGCCACGCATCTGTCGGGAACCTCTTCGCTGCCGACGGCGGCATGTTCCCCAAGGGCGGCCTGGTGATGATCCTGGTCCTCAACGCCGTGATCTTCGCCTACAACGCCATCGAACTGGTCGGCATCACCGCCGGCGAGATGCAGAACCCGGAACGCGAAGTTCCCAAGGCGATCCGCGCCGTCGTGATCCGCATTGTGGTTTTCTACGTCGGTTCCGTCACCCTGCTGGCGATGCTCCTGCCCTCGGACCAGTACCACGCGGGCACCTCCCCGTTCGTCACGGTGTTCGGCCAGATGGGCCTGCCGTGGATGGGCGACGTCATGAACATGATCGTCATCACCGCCGCGCTGTCCTCGTGCAACTCGGGCCTGTACTCGATCGGCCGCATCTTCCGCACCATGGCCAACAATGGACATGCCCCCAAGTGGCTCACCAAGATGTCCACCCGCCACGTGCCGTACGCGGCCATCCTGGCAATCGGTGCCGTGTACCTCGTGGGCATCCTGCTCAACATCTGGTTGGGTGGTTCGCACGCCTTCGACCTCGCGCTGAACACCGCTTCGATCGGGGTCATCTTCACATGGGGCTCCATCTTCGCCAGCCAGATCGCACTGCGCAAGAAGAAGGGCAACGTCTCCAGCCTCCCCATGCCGGGTTCGCCGTGGACCAGTTGGGTTGGCCTGATCGCACTCTTGGCCATCACCGTGCTGATCGGCATGGACACCATGACGGACAAGGCAACGGGCGAGGTGTTCCTCCTGGGCCTCTGGACCCTGGCCACCATCCCGTTCTTCGCCCTGGTGCTGTGGCTCGGCTGGCAGAAGGTCAAGAACAACGAACCGAAGAGCGAGCTTTTTAGCTGACTCCCGCTTTGTAGCCAAACGACGGCGGGCGCCTCTTCTCAAGGGAGCGCCCGCCGTCGTTGTTGGTTCAGCCCTTCAGGTACTTCGCGAAGTGGTCCTCGATCCGCTGCCAAGCTTCCGGAGCGGCGGCCGGATCGGGTTTGATGCCCATCACCCGCATCAAGGGCCGCAGTGGCCGCGGCCCTACCGGGACGTCGTTCATGAAGGCGTGGCCCGCCGTCGGGAATTCCTTGACGTCGTGTTCGATCCCGAGGCTCGTCAGCGCGGCCTCCAACTTCGCGGCCGCTCCCGGCAACGTCCGGTCCTTGCCTCCGTAGTTGCCCACCACCGGGCATGCACCTTCCAAAGCCTGCTCAAGGTTCCGTGGCAATTGGCCGTAGTTCACGGAGGCGGCGTCGAAGTCGTCATGGGCTGCGAGCAGGGCGAAGGCGCCTCCCATGCAGAAGCCGATGACTCCCACTTTCCCGGTGCATCGCGCGTCGTTGCGGAGCCAGGACCGTGCCGTGGACACATCCGTGAAGGCCCGGCCCGTGCCCGAGCCCAGGGAACGCATGGTCGCCACGAGGCAGCGCCTCGCGCCGCCGTCGCTATAGAGGTCGACCGCGAGGGTCAAGTAACCGGCCGCGGCGAGCCGGTCCGCGTGCCGCTTCATCACGTCGTCGAGCCCGAAGGCTTCATGGATAAGGACGACGCCGGGAAACGGCCCCTCGCCGTCGGGCTCGGCAAGGTACCCCCGCAGGGTCCGGGAGCCTCCTGCCGCCGCACTGTCCGCGCTCAAGTCGATGTGCACCATGGTGCAATCCTGCCAGACGGCGCAAGCGCCTTTGTCGGCTGTTTTTGTCAGCAGTCGCCGTTAGGCTCGATGCATGGACCACAGCACCACTCTCAGCCAGCACGTCAATGCCACCCGCGAGAAAGTCTGGGCTGTCATCACGGATATTCCCGGCTCGGCCAAGACCCTGTCCAGTGTCAAAGCCATTCAAATGCTTAGTGAGGGCCCCTACGGCGAGGGCACTCGGTGGAAGGAAACCCGCGCCATGATGGGCCGGGAGGAGACCGTGGAAATGCACGTTGCCCAGATCGATCCGCCGCGTGGCACCACGGTCAAAGCCCAGCAGGGCGGTGCGGACTACACCACCCGATTCACCCTGGAAGAGCGCGACGGCGGGACCGAACTGGTGTTGTTCTTCGGCGCCGAGGTCCTCCAGCCGACGTTCTTCAGCAAGGTCATGATGGCCGCGTTCGGAAAGCTCGGGATGAGCATTACCCGCAAGGCGCTCGCGAAGGATCTCGCGGAGATCGCGGCGAAAGCGGAGGCGCTCTGATGGCGGCGGCTGCCAAAGTGACGGCGCCCCGCATCTCCCCGATCAGGCTTGACGAGCTCCGCGACGATCCCGCCCCGGATTTCCAGCGCGGTGAACGGTACGACGGCGTCCGCCTCACCCGCGCGGTGGCCGACGGCGCGGAGCTGAGCGGGGCGGACTTCATCGAGTGTGAATTCAACGGGGTCTCCTTCAACGAGGCACAACTGCGCGGCGCGACGTTCCGGGACTGCATCCTGAATGAGCCCTACGCGCCGGTATTCACGGCCGCACGCACCTCGTGGCGCGAAGTGGAGATCAGCAACCCGCGGTGGGGTTCAGCGGAGATGTACGAGGGTGCCTGGCATTCGGTAAAGATCGACGGCGGCAAGCTGGACTTCCTGAACTTGCGTGGATCCAAACTCACGGACGTGGTGATCACGGGCTGCATCATCAACGAGCTCGACCTCGGGTCTTGCACTGCGACGCGCATGGTGCTGAAGGATTGCACCATCGGGACGCTGGATGTCTCAGGGGCCAAGCTCAAGGATGTGGACCTGCGGGGCTCGGACTTCCGGATGATCAATGGACTCGGCGGCCTGTCCGGGGTGGTCATTGACGATTACCAGCTCAGCCTGCTGGCACCCTTGTTGGCCGGACACCTGGGTATCCGGGTGGTCTGAGTGACAGTTGACTGCTAGGTGACGGTATGCCGGGCGACGGTTGACCGGCGCGCGGCGCCGTGTAATCTTTATAGAACGAACGGTCGGTAAATTATTCGCCGACCCCGCTCCCTTCGCGAAGGATGTTCTCATGGTCGAGGCTTTTCTTGTTGGCGGTGCCCGCACCCCTGTAGGCCGTTACGGCGGCGCGCTTTCCGCGGTCCGGCCTGATGACCTGGCAGCCCTCGTGGTCCGCGAAGCCGTGGCCCGTGCCGGCGTCGACCCCGACGCCATCGATGAAGTCATCCTGGGCAACGCCAACGGCGCCGGCGAGGAAAATCGCAACGTCGCCCGCATGGCCACCCTTCTGGCGGGACTGCCCCTCCATATCCCCGGCATCACGGTCAACCGCCTGTGCGCCTCCGGAATGAGCGCCATCATCATGGCCAGCCACATGATCAAGGCGGGTGCTGCGGACATCGTGGTGGCGGGCGGCGTCGAATCGATGAGCCGGGCCCCATGGGTACAGGAGAAGCCCACCACAGCCTTCGCCAAGCCGGGCCAGATCTTCGACACGTCCATCGGCTGGCGCTTCGCCAACCCCCTCTTCACCAAGGGAGAGCTGTCCCGCGGCGGCAAGATGACGTATTCCATGCCGGAAACTGCCGAGGAAGTCGCCCGCGTGGACGGCATCTCCCGGGAAGACGCCGATGCCTTCGCCGTCCGCTCCCACGAACGCGCGCTTGCTGCCATCGCCGGGGGCCGCTTCAAGGAAGAGATCGTTCCGGTCACCGTGAAGACCCGCAAGGGCGAAACCGTGGTGGACACGGACGAAGGCCCACGCGAGGGAACCACCATGGAGGTCCTCGCCGGGCTCCGTCCAGTGGTTGCCGGCGGATCCGTTGTCACGGCGGGCAACTCCTCCTCGCTCAACGACGGCGCCTCCGCCATCATCGTTGCGTCCGAGGCCGCCATCGAAAAGTTCGGCCTCACGCCGCGCGCCCGCATCATCGACGGCGGCTCGGCCGGCTGCGAACCGGAAATCATGGGCATCGGCCCGGTTCCGGCTTCCCAGAAAATCCTGGCCCGTTCGGGACTCACGGTCGGCGACCTTGGCGCCGTCGAACTCAATGAAGCCTTCGCGACGCAATCGCTCGCGAGCATGCGGCGCTTGGGCCTGGATCCGGACATCGTGAACCTCGACGGCGGTGCGATCTCGTTGGGGCACCCGCTCGGTTCCAGCGGCTCGCGCATCGCGATCACCTTGCTGGGCCGCATGGAACGCGAGCTGGGCACCGCGGACCGTAAGATCGGCCTCGCGACGATGTGCATCGGCGTCGGGCAGGGCGCCGCCATTCTCCTGGAAGGCCTGTAATGGCGTTGAACCCCGAGGAATTCGGAACGTTGCTCATCGAGGAACGCGAGGACCGCGTCACGGTGCTGCTGAACCGGCCGGAGGTCCGCAACGCGATCGACCAGCAGATGGTGGACGAACTCCACCAGGTGTGCGAGTACCTTGAGCGAGAGCCCAAAATCCTGATCATTGCCGGCGTTGAAGGGGTCTTTGCGTCGGGTGCTGATATCGGCCAGTTGAGGGAACGTCGCCGTGACGACGCCCTGCGCGGTATCAATTCCACCATTTTCGTGCGGATCGCGAAGCTGCCCATGCCCGTCATCGCGGCCCTGGACGGCTATTGCCTGGGTGGCGGAGCCGAACTCGCCTACGCCGCGGACTTCCGCATCGGCACGCCCAGCCTGCGCATCGGCAACCCGGAAACCGGACTGGGCATCATGGCGGCGGCCGGTGCAACCTGGCGCCTGAAGGAACTCGTGGGGGAGCCCATCGCCAAGGAAATCCTCTTGGCCGGGGCGGTCCTCCGTGCCGAGGAAGCCCTTCGCATCAATCTGATCACCCAGATCCATGAAGCTCCCGTGCTGATGGAAGCGGCCCACAACCTTGCTGACCGGATCGGCCGGCAGGACCCCCTGGCCGTGCGGATCACCAAGTCCGTGTTCCACGCTCCGGCCGAGGCTCACCCCGTGATCGACACGTTGGCCCAAGGCATGCTTTTCGAATCGCAAGCCAAGTTCGACCGCATGCAGGCGTTCCTGGACAAGAAAAGCGCCAAGCAATCCAGCGACAACCCGTCCAGCGACAACCCGTCCAGCGACAACCCAGACAGGACCTGAAAATGACAGCAACGCCCGCTATCCCGCATGTTGTCGGTGTCCTCGGCGGTGGCCGCATGGGCGCCGGCATCGCCCACGCCTTCCTGATCAAGGGCGCCACCGTGATCGTCGTCGAACGCGACCACGAATCCGCCGCCGGTGCGCAAGCTCGCGTTGCCGAGGCCGTGGCCAAGTCCGCCGCCCGAGGCACCCTGACGGAATCAGCCGAAGAAGCCCTGTCCCGCTTCAGCACCTCAACCGACTACGACTCCTTCGTGCACTGCGGGCTCGTGGTCGAAGCCGTGCCTGAGGACTACGAGCTCAAGGTTGCGGCCCTCAAGGCTGTGGAGGAGCACCTCTCCGCTGACGCCTTCCTGGCCTCCAACACCTCGTCCCTTTCCGTGACCGGCCTCGCTTCGCAACTTCGGAGGCCTGGCAATTTCGTGGGCCTGCACTTCTTCAACCCGGTCCCGGCTTCCACGCTCATCGAAGTGGTCCTGGCCAAGGAGACCTCACCGCAGCTCGCCGCCACGGCGAAAAGCTGGACCGAGGCACTCGGCAAGACCGCCGTCGTCGTCAATGACGCGCCAGGCTTTGCCTCCTCGCGGCTGGGCGTGGCGATCGCACTCGAGGCGATGCGCATGGTGGAGGAAGGCGTGGCCTCCGCGGAGGACATCGATGCGGCCATGGTGCTCGGCTACAAGCACCCCACGGGACCGCTCAAGACCACGGACATCGTGGGCCTGGACGTGCGCCTGGGCATCGCCGAGTACCTGCATTCGACGCTGGGGGAGCGCTTCGCCCCTCCGCAGATCCTGCGCGACAAGGTTGCCCGCGGCGAGCTGGGCCGCAAGACCGGCAAGGGTTTCTTCGACTGGGCGGACTAGCGCTTCCGGGCCACCCAACTGACTCGCATTTGATGTCGTTTTGACGCCCCATAACGGCAACAACTGCGAGCTACTTGGGGGGGGCGAACCGTCACTTGGGTGTCCAGCCTCGGTCCAGGAGCACGGCACGGACTTTCGCGACGGCGGACCGTGCGTCGTTCTCCATGTGCCGTTTGGAGATCCTCACCAAGTGCCAGCCGGCACGGGCGAAATCCTCTTCGCGGGCGATGTCCCGGACTATCTGGGCCGGCTCGGAATGCGGCTCGCCGTCGTATTCGACCGCCACCCGGTGTTCCGGATAGGCCAGGTCCGGTTGACGTACGACGCCGGCGCCTAGCTCGGCGGCCACGTTCAGTTGCGGTTCGGGCAGTCCGGCGTTTTCGAGGGCCAGCCGGAGCCGGGTTTCGGGTGCCGAGTCCGAGCCGATCCGTGCCTGTTCGAGTGCCAAACGGGCCTTGCGGATTCCAGGCGTGCCTTTGTGCCGGTCCAGCATGTCGGCCAGTTGTTCCAATGTTGCGTACGGCTCTGTCCGGCCTTCGAACTCCGGCCGGGGGTTCCGCACTAAATGGTCGGCCACAACCGTCAGTTCATCCGCACTCATCTTCCGGGACACATCAAGCCACGTTCGGGTGCGCGTGGTGATCAACAGACCGTCAAGACTGGTGATTTCGTCGTCGAAGAACTGCCCCACATGCCCAACCACCCCGGTTCGTCGAGGAATGGCCATGGTGTCCGGACGCGAAATATGGATGCGCGGATCATCGCTGCCTGGCAGGAACCCCGGGAACGACCACAAACCGAAGGCTGTGGCGTGAGACGCGGCCGAGAACTCGGTCACCGCGGTGAAAGGCCGGATGAAACCGACGTCCGTCGCCTGCCCGGGAACCAATGCGTGGTCCGGAATCCTGATGCCCCGGCTTGGCGAGGGGAGCGATCGGTGCCGCAACCGCCGCCGGCTCACACCGGCGTCGAGCGCTTCTTGAAAGGTGAACGGGGCGCCGGCCAGCAGCGCCGGCAAGGGTTGCGGGGTCCTCATCGCCCTATCGTTGCAAATCCTGGAACGCCATATTTAGTTATCCACAGGCAATTGCCCCGGCAGCCCAACTGACTCGCAGTTGTTGTCGTTTACAGCCGCCAAAACGACAACAAATGCGAGCCAGTTGGGTCGGTTAGGCTGGCTGGGTGACTCACATTGCACCCGTGACCCTGGACGGTCGCTTCGTAACCCTGGAGCCCCTTGGCCCCGAGCACCACGACGGTCTTGTGGATGCCGCGAAAGACGGCGAGCTGTGGAAGCTCTGGTATACCTCGGTCCCGACGCCGGAGGGCATGGCCGCGGAGATCGACCGCCGGCTCGGGCTGCAGGAGCAAGGATCCATGCTTCCGTTCGCGACCCGGTTGAAGGCGACCGGCAAGCTCATCGGCATGACCACCTACATGAACATCGACGGTGCCACTCCGCGTGTCGAGATCGGTTCCACGTGGAACGCAGCCTCGGCACAGGGCAGCGGGAGCAACCCGGATTCCAAACTGTTGCTCTTGCGTCACGCTTTCGAAACCATTGGCTGCCCAGCCGTCGAATTCCGCACGCACTGGCTCAACCACCAGTCCCGCGAGGCCATCGCACGGTTGGGCGCGAAGCAGGACGGCGTCCTCCGGAACCATTCGCGGACTTTGGACGGAGTGCTCCGAGACACGGTGGTGTTCTCCATCCTCGAACACGAGTGGCCCGCGGTGCGCACCGGGCTCGAGTTCAGGCTCGCGAAGCGGTCCTGAGCGCGTGCACCGAACGACCGCGCTCCGGCGCGTTCGCGGCTGACGCCAGCTATTTCTTGAGCGCGCTGTTCACGGCGGTACGGTAGCCCTGGGAGTAGCCAGCGTCGTTGGGATGGAAGTTCTCCAACGCGAGCTCGGGCGGATCCAAGGGCGATGGCTGGGTGTAGTGGATCCATGGATTGTTGGAACCGATGCCGTGCCCCGTGAACCGCTCCGTCACGCTCACGTAGCCCACCCCTGCGGCGGAGGCGGCGCCGGAGATGGTCGCATTCAATTGGTCAGCCATTCCATTCAGGGTGGTGGCCAACTCTTTCTGCGCGGGAGGCATCTTGGGGCCGACGGTGAACAAGCGCGGATACCCGGTCAGCACGATCTGGGCGCGGGGTGCCTTCTGCCGGATGGACTGGACCATAGCCACGATGTTGGCGGGTAGCGCGGGCAGCGCATTCGCCACGCCCTGTACGGCCGAAGCGCAGGCCAGGGCATCGGCACTGGTGCACGCCACCGCCACGGCTCCCGTGCCGACGTCGTTGCCACCAACAGTCACCGAGACTTCGGTAGCGGACCCCAGGGCGATCGCGACAGGATCGGCGGGGGACAGCTTGTCCAGACCTGCCTTGACGGCAAGCGACGTAGCACCGAAGCAGCCCAGGTTCAGCCCGCCCAAAAGGGCGGCGTAACTGTCCAGGCTCTGATGGCAGCCCGGCAACGAGCCCGGAGCCGGACTGCTGCCGCCCGTGCCGGCGGCATAGGAATCGCCCAGGGCGACATAGACATCGGCCGGTTTCGCTGTGGTCGGATTCGCCTGTGCGGGTCCCGCGCCGAATCCTGCCAGGAGTACGACGACGGCGACGGCGCCCGCCAGGCGGCCACACCGGCGTCGCGAATTAGCTGCTTGCATGATTGATATCCCCCTCGTGTCGATCTGCAGTGCCGCTTGGCGGCGCGGGCTACCCCAGCCCGGCAGTCTTGCGGCCAGACTACGCGAGCTGCGGGCCCACGACTACGGAAACCCAACTGGCTGACAGTTGTTGTCGTTATGAGGGCTCAAAACGACAACAACTGCGAGTTAGTTGGGTCGGCTACGGCGGGGGTCAGTTGGGTTGGTGGGTTGGTGGGCTGGAGGGGTGAGGGCGCTGCGGACTGAGGTCCAGGACTTGAGGACCTCCAGTACGTCCGGGTCGCGTTCCGTCAGGACGGCCTGGGAATACGATTCCTCGAGCAGCGCGTCCACGGAAATGCGGGTGCCGGTGGATGCGCTGAGCATGGCCGCTTCCACCATGGCCAGGCTCATGATGTTCTGGTGGACCTGCCCCATGGGAGTGTTCGCTGTGCGCAGGGCAGTCACGAAGTCACGCAGCGAACCGGCGATCTCCTGCCCGGGATCGTCGCAGCCGGGGCCCGAATCAGCGCCCAACGAGGACACAGGTTCGCTGTCGCCGTCCCACAGGACCGTGCCGTGTTCGCCGCTGATCCGCCATGCCGCGTTCCAGGAGGTCTCCTGGCCCGGGCTGCACCAGCTTCCAGTGAACACGAAGCGCTCCCCACCGGTCATTTCGAAGATGGCGGTGGCCCCTGCATCGCCGCGGTACCAGCTCCAGGACGGGTTGTATTCCTCGCAGAACACCGAGACAGGATCCGCGTCGAGCAGGAACCGGGCCGTGTCGAACTGATGGATGGCCATGTCCAGCAGCAACGGGTGGTCCATGGCATCCCGGAATCCGCCGAAATGCGGCGCCTTGAAGAACTCGGCGGAGACAATCCCCACGCTGCCTAGAGAAGCAGAAAGCCGTTTGGCCTCGAAAAGATGCCTGTTGTACCGGCGCGACTGGCTGACCATGAACAACTGGCCGCTAAGCTCCGACGCCGCGGCTAGCGAAAGCCCCTGGGCCACGGTGGAAGCCACAGGCTTTTCGCCGAGCACCGGGAGCCCTGCAGCCAGCGCCTCCGTGGTCACCGGATGGTGGGCTACCGGAACGGTGACGTTGATGACCGCTTGGGCGCCGACGTCGGACGCCAACTGTGCGGTCCCGGAGCCCACCGGCAGATCGGGACGCCCGATCGCCGCCGCTCCGGCGCGGGCGGCATCCAGGTCCAGGTCGACGATGCCCGCGAGCTCCACGAGCGGGGACTCCTGCACCGTCCGGAGCCACGCGCGGCCCATCCCCCCGGCGCCGACGACGACGACGCGAAGGGGAGTGCCGTCGTCGGGAAGGGTGGCGAAAGGGGTACTCATGCGTTGGCTCCCTGGCAGCTCTTGCCGTTGAAGAAATCGTTGGTCTCGTAGCGCAGCAGTTCAGGGTGGGCGCGCTCGGGCCGATCGGTGACTGCCCATTCGACGGCGTTGGAGATGACCCGGCGGACGTCCTTGTGGTGGTAGACCGGGTAGTCCTGGTCGCCGGGGCTGAAGAAGAAGATCTTGCCGTGGCCGCGGCGGAACGTGCAGCCCGAGCGGAAGACTTCGCCGCCGCTGAAGGAACTGATGAACACGAGCTCCTCCGGAGTGGGGATGTCGAAGAACTCGCCGTACATTTCCTGCTGATCGATCACGATGGGGTGCGGCACGCCCTTAGCGATGGGGTGGGTGGGGTCCACAGTCCAGACCAGTTCGCGGTCCTGCTCACTGCGCCAGCGCAACGTGCATGAGGTGCCCATGAGCTTGGTGAAGATCTTGGACCAGTGCCCCGAATGCAGGACGATCAAGCCCATCCCGGACAGGACGTGGCGGTGCACGCGCTCGACGATCTCGTCGTCCACATCACCGTGGGACATATGCCCCCACCAGGTGAGGACGTCCGTGTTGGCGAGGACTTCCTCGGTAAGGCCGTGCTCGGGCTCGTCGAGGGTGGCGGTGCGGACGCTGGCCTTGTCGCCGAGGTTCTCCTCGATGCCGGCCTTCACGGCCCCGTGCATGCCGTCCGGGTAGAGGCGGGCAACCAGTTCGTCGCGCTTTTCGTGCCGGTTTTCGCTCCACACGGTCACGCGGATTGGTTCAGACATGGTTTCTCCTTGAAGGTTAGTGGTTTGGTGCCCGACGGCGGTGCGGAGCCGCGGGCGGCGAGCTCGGCACCCGCGGCGGGACCCGCCGTCGGGATCTGGCTATTTGACGGCCGCTACTTGACCGCTCCACTGGCCGTGCCCGCAGCGATGTATTTCTGCGCCGCGACCAGCAGGATGATGGCCGGGATGGAGGCGAGGACGGCCGTGGCCATGACGGAGCTCCAGTCGTTCACGTAGGCGCCGATGTACTGGAATATTCCCAATGTCACGGGCCGCACGGCCTCCGTGGTGGTCAGAGTCAGGGCGAACAGGAAGTCGCTCCAAGTGAACAGGAAAGTGAAGAGCCCCGCGGTGATGAGCGAGTTCCTGCTCAGTGGCACTACGATGGACCAAAACGCCCTCACATGCCCGGCACCGTCTACTCGGGCCGCCTCGATGACCGACGCCGGTATGCCGTTCATGAAGGCCCTGATGATGAGGATCGCGAACGGGATGCCATGCGCGGAGTCGGCCAGGATCAGGCCCGGGATGGAATTGAGCAGGCCAAGATCGTTGTAGGCCGTGTACAGCGCGTTGGCCACCACGATCCCCGGGATCATCTGGCTGATCAGGATCGCGAAGAGCACCACGCCAGCGCCCTTGACCTTGAAATAGGCCAAGGCATAGGCCGCCGGCGCCGCGATGGCCAGGCTGAGTACCACGCTGCCGAGCGAGATCAGCAGGCTGGTGGCCAGGTTCCCGCCCTGCTCGCTGATGGCCGTGGCGTAGCCAGTGAAGTCCGGCTTGAGCGGCAGCCACGAGGTTTCCAAGGTGGTGCCGTTGGGCTGCAGCGAAGCGTTCACCATCCAGTAGACCGGGAACAGCATGATGGCCAGGAAGACGATGGCCAGGACGGTGTAGCCCCACCTTTTGCGCTCGGGTCCCGTCCCGGAGCGAACCGGTCCGGCGCCTTTGGAGGCGATCCTATTTCGGGCGCTCGCTTTCCGGGCGCTCGCCGGCGCCGAACGGCGGGTGGTGATTTTCGTCGTCGTCATGGTTTCCTCACTCATCGACGGACCGTCGGCTGGCACGCAAGTACAGGACCGCGAAGACCAGCGAAATGACCACCAGGACGTTGCCCAGCGCGGCGCCCTCGCCGAATTTGAACTCGTGGAAGGACAGATCGTAGGACTGGGTGGCGATGGTCTGGGTCGAATTCGCCGGGCCGCCGTTGGTCAGGCCCAGGATGATGTCCAGCACCTTGAGGGTGTAGACGACGCCGAGCACCAGGACCACGCTCACCACCGGACGCAGCATCGGCCAGGTGATGTGCCGGAACGCCTTCCAACCCGTGGCGCCGTCCAAGGAGCCGGCCTCGTAGAGCTCATCCGGTATTTCCTGGAGGCCGCCATAGAGAATGGTCAGATTGAACGGGATGCCGATCCAGATGTTCACCCCCACCACGGCGATCAGCGCCAGCGAGGTGCTGTTGAGCCATGGAACGCCCGTGTTCACGATGTGCATCTCTCCGAGGAAGCGGTTCAAGGCTCCGCTGTCCTTGTCCAGGATCCATCTCCACACGGCGCTGGACACGATGAGCGGCAGCAACCAGGGGAGCAAGAGCAGCGAACGCAGGATTCCGTTGAGCGGGAACTTGCGCTGGAAGAAGATCGCCAGCGCCAGCCCGATCACGAACTGGCCCAGTATGGATCCCAGCGTGAACAGCGCGGTATTCACCAAAGATGTTGAAAACAACGACGACGACAGCACCTTCGCGTAGTTCGCCAACCCCACCCAGGGGGCCTCGCCCGTGAAGAACGTGGCCGTGGTGTAGTCCTGGAAGCTCATGACGATGTTCTTGACCACGGGGTAGCCGAAGAACAGCGCCATGTAGGTCACGGCAGGGACCAGGAACAGCCACTGGAAGAGGCGCTCGCGGCGTTTGCGGCTGCGCCGGCGCGGTGACTGGATTGCCTCCCCGGCGCGGGGGTTGTCCGAGCCGGACTTTGCGCGCGCTGTGGCCTGCTGGTTGGCCTGCGACTTGGCCTGCGCTCTGGGTTGCGACGAATCAGTTGTGAGGGACATCTCCAGCCGCTTACTGGCCTTGGGCTTGCTTGAGGGCGTCGGCGGGGGAGGCCTTGCCCGTCAGCGCGGTCTGGATTGCGGTGTAGATCTTGGTCGCCTGTGCCGGCCATCCTTCTCCGAGTTCGCCGGTACGGGCCCGGGCTGTCTTGATGAGGTCGGTGAAGGTGGCGAGCTTGGGGTTGTCGGTGGCGAACTTTGCGGCCAGCGAGGTCTTGGACGGGATAGTGTTGCGGACCTTGGCCATGGCCAGCTGGTTTTCGTCGCTGTTCATGCAGGCCACCACTTCCGCGGCCTTGGCCTGATGGGCCTTATTGCCTGTCTGCGGAACGGTCCACACTTCGCCGCCAAGCGGGGCAACGGCTGTCTGGCTGGCGTCACGGACCGGAATCTTCACGACGCCGTATTTCAGCGCGGTGTTCTTGTCGAGCGCCGGGATCTGCCAGGGGCCGTTGACCATCATGGCTGCCTTGCCTGCCATGAACTGGTCCTTGACGTCTGCCTGGGTCCAGTTCAGCGCCGAGGAGGACACGGATCCGTCCTTGACGAGGTCGGTCCAGAGCTGGAGGGCCTGGGCTGTCGCCGGGGTGTCGATGTTCTTCTCGTCGCCTCCGTTGGACCACATGACCGGAAGGAACTGCCATGTGCCCTCGTAGGTCGGGTTGGCGTTGAAGGCCAGGCCATACTGCTCGCCTGAGGTGAGCTTGGTGGCCGCCGTCTTTAGCTCGTCCCACGTGGTGGGCGGGGTGACTCCGGCCTTGGCCAGAATGTCCTTGTTGTAGAAGAGCGCGATCGTGTTCACGGTGGGGGCTAGCCCGTACACCTTGTCTTTGTAGGTGCCTGCACTCAGGACCCCGGGCGCGAAATCGGCGGTGCTGATGTTGAAATCGGACAGTGGAGCCAGCGCTCCGGTAGCGGCAATCTGTTGCAGGTCCGGATTGTCGAGCATGAGTACATCCGGAAGCGTCTTCGAAGAGGACTGCTGGAGCACCTTGGAGATCAAGGACTTGCCCGGCACGGTCTCTCGTTTGATCGTGACGCCTGCCTTGGTGCCGCAGGCGGTCAGGGCGTCGCCGATGAAGGACTTGTCCGGCTCGTTGTTGTAGTAGTCCATCACGGAGATTTCCTTCACGGCATCCGTGGAGGAGGCGGAGGTAGTGGTGCCGCAGCCCGAGATGGCGAGCGGGAGGCCGACGAGAGCGGCCACGGCCAGGGCGAGCGGGCGGCGTGTCCTGATAGCTGACTTCATTGTCTGTTCCTTTGTTGGTGGAGGAAGGGAATGGTGCGTTTGTTGATGGGAAGTGGATTATCGAATCATCGATGCGTATCGACGATGCTGAAACGAACGGGGTAACGGAGTAACGACCTGCGATGAAAAGCGTTGACGCGGTGGATCAGGGGTGGCGATTCACTGCGGACGGAGGGTGCTTGAACGGTGCGTGATGACCGTGGGTACCAACTCCAGGGATTCGTGTGGTCCGTGGGAGTCGGCGTCGAGGAGTTGGCACATGATTTTGACTGCCCGGCGGGATACTTCAGCCGGGCGCAGATCGATGGTGGAAAGCGGTATGGGTTGGAGCTCGGCGAGGGTGGGGGAGGCGCTTCCGATAACAGAAACGTCCAGCCCCAGGGTCAAACCGCGGCTGCTCAAGTCGCGGCGCAGAATGTCTTGGATGGTGCGGTCGGGTGCGATGAATGCGGGCTTTCCTGTGGTGCCGGCGAGGGCCTTGTCCACCGATTCGGCGATGGTGGCGCGGTCGGACCCGCCGGGAAGGTGGAGCACGGTCACGCCCAGTGCTTTGGCCGCGACGTCCGTGCCGTGCAAGAACCGGTCGACGTAGTTCACGTGGCGGTCCATCACCGCGGGCTGCCAATCAATAACGGAAATCACGGAGTGGCCTGCGGCCGCAAGATCCCGGACGCAGTGTTCGCCGGCCATTTCGAAGTCGGCGTCGATGCAGACCAGCCCGGACGGATCGCGGGGAATGCCGATCAGCACCACCGGGACGTTCAGGCTGCGGGCCACCGGGAGACGCTCGTCCTCGTCCTCAACCTGCATGAGGATCAGGCCGTCGCAAATCTGCTGCCCGACCACGCGGCTCAGTCCGGCGGCGCCTTCGTCGTCGGTGACCAGGAGAATGTCGTGGTCGAATTGCCGGGCCGTGCTGGCAATGACCGAGACGAACTCCATGATCGATCCCATTTCCAGTTCGGGAATGAACGGAATGACCAGGCCGATGACCCGGGTCTTGCGGCTTGCCAAGGCGCGGGCGCCGGCGTTGGGTTGGTAAGTGAGTTGCTCGATGGCGGCCTCGACCTTTTTCCGGGTCTTCTCGGAAATGGGCCGCTTGCCGCTGAGCACGTACGAGACGGTGCTTTGGGCTACGCCGGCAGCCTGGGCGACGTCCTTGCTGGTGGGCACGTTCCAGGCCTCCTTGCCGGGTTCGGTGGGTCTTGGTGATGCGTACTTCGGTGTGCGTCGATACGCATCGTCGATGCGTATCGAGAAAGAGTATGACATGGATCACGTAAAACCCGCAAGACCCAACCCTCGCTCACATATCCCGCCTTTCCTCCCAACCCCCGCTCACATATCC
>NZ_JBYSXD010000046.1:0-38117 GCF_058781865.1 Arthrobacter sp. FW306-1B-F12A | reverse complement strand
CCCCCCACGCCGGCGAGGGCCCCGGCCTGAGCTTGCGAAGGCTGGGAGGCGGCGGGGACTAGCCCGGGAAGGAGGGGTCTACCGGACCCTTGAGTTGCAATTCCCACCCATTGCCGACCCGTTGGAAGACGCCTGCGCCCGACTGTCCAAAAATCTGCTCGGGTCCGTTGCCCGCGCTGATAGTCGTCAGGTTCGGCCATGCCGGCAACAGCTGCGGCTGGCTCGATGTCAAGGACAACAGCTCGGGAACCACGTTCTCCGTTGACGAAGCTTTCATCACCGCGACCGTCGTGGAATTGACCCAGACCCCTTGATCAACAGGGGCGGAAGAGAACAAGGTTATGGGTGCAGTCAGGTCTTTGGGGGTGCCGTCAGGATTGCGGACAATTCCGGTCACCTGCACCGATGATTTCCCGTTCATCTCGGAGATCACCAGTGCGCGCGTCCCTTCGCGGGATATCCGGAAGTCCCTCACAACGCGCCCTGCCAACCAGGCCGGCGCCATCGTCACCGTGGGGACGGGCTGTCCAAGAGGAACGTTGGACGGTTTGAACGCCACCACCTCGGTGGCCCCGTTGGCTCCTGGACCTGCCGTCCAGACCCAGTCCTGCGGGCTGAAGGACGGATGGCTCAGGGTTGTCCTGGTTGTCAGTTGACGGGCGGGTAGGCCGGGAATCATCGAATACAGGCTGGTTCCGGCACTGTTGAGGAAGGCCACGGCCTGGGACGTCGGGGACTCGGCGGGAGCGCTAGGGTTCAGTCCGGCCACCGGCTGCATGTCCGGGAGGGCCGAGACCCTGTTGTTCTCGTAGCGGACGAGTTCGTTGTTACTGACGGCGATTTGGCGCGCGGGAGCATTCTTCTCAAGCACGGGCGGCAGGACCGAGCCGTTGTCCTCCACGCGGACCAGATCCTGGTCGGCACGCAACTGAACATTGACCACGTCCGGCTGGCTACGGAAAGTCAGGGTCAGCTGGTTTTGCATCCGCTGCCGGTCCTCGGCAGACGCATCCACGAGTTCCTTGGCGGAAAGGTCCACCTGGGCGGCTCCCGACACCACCGGGACCGACTCCCGGGCCAGCTTCATGCCGGAGGGAAAGGCACTGACAACCGCACCCTGGAGGTAGGGCGCAGGACCGTCGAGCAAGGCGCTGGTCATTGCCTTGACGGTGTTCTTCTTGATGAACCACCGGACGTCCGGAACCGCATAGGTGAAGGTCGGGTCGTAGAAATAGATGGGCTGGGCCGCGTAGATGACTTTGAACGTCTCTTCCGGTATCGCGGTGCCGTCGGGGACCGCCGAGATCCGCCATTCGCCGTCGACCTGTTCCAGGGTCACCGGAATTGTCTCAGTGGTTCCTTCGGGGAACTGCGTCGCAACGCCGTCGGCGTCGACCGCGTAGGCGAGGTCCAGCTGGTACTTGAATTCGTTTTCCACACCGGTCTTGACGACGGTCGCCTTCCGGAAAACGAGCGTGCGCTTGTCGGACTTCCAGCTGACGGACAGCGCCTGCGTGAGGTACTGCCTGGCCACGGCGTAGTCGCCTTCGTAACCGCTGCCTGCACCATAGAAGTCTTCGATGATGGACTCCGGAGTGGCACCGGGGTGGGGCGGCGGCGGGAAGAAAACAGGAGCGTTCGGGTTGCCCGCGCTTTCGTCCTTGCTCTTTCCCACCGGACCAGACCGTGGGATCTGGGCGCAGGAACTAAGGACCACCATGAGGACAGCAAGAACGGCGATCACGGCCCTTAACACGTACGGGCGTCGGGAGAGGTACGGGCGTCGGGAACTCAAGGTGCCGTTCCCCCTTCGGCTTTGCCGTCGTCGTCGTGTCCTGCCGGAGGCAGTACGGCGGGCAGTTCGGCGGGCAGTACGGGAGGCAGTAGTGGCGGCGCCGGCGTGTCTTCCAGCCCCGGGTCCGCGGCGGAACCGCGCTCAAGTGGCGGATCGCCGGCATCCAATACGAGCATCTGGCGCTCAGGAGCAGCGCCCGGCAAATGGATGTCTGCCGGTTCAAGCTGCAACGGTGATTTCACGATGGTGCCACCCTTCTTGAGAGGCAGCGTCAGCCGGAAGTTGGAACCGGATCCCTTGCGCCCCCAAGCTTGCAACCAACCGTTGTGGAGCTTGGTGTCCTCTGCGGCGATGGAGAGTCCCAGTCCGCTGCCACCCGTGGTCCGCGCACGCGCGGGATCGGCGCGCCAGAAACGATCAAAGACCCGCGCGGCTTCTGCCGGGGTCATCCCTATGCCGAAGTCACGCACAGAGATGGCGACTGCCTCTTGGTTGGCGGCAACGGAAACGTGGACCGGTTTCCCCTCGCCGTGTTCGACGGCGTTGAGCAGCAGGTTCCGCAGGATGCGATCGATCCTGCGGGCGTCCATCTCCACGATGATCCGCTTGTGGCGCGAGGTAAGGCGAACTTCGGAGCCATATTCGGCGGCAACGGGAGAGGCACCGTCGATGACATGGGAAACGACTTGGAAGATGTCCGTCGGCTCGGAGTCCAACACGGCGGCCCCTGCGTCGAAGCGGGAAATCTCCAGCAGATCCGAAAGCAGCGACTGGAAGCGCTCCACCTGGTTGTAAAGCAGCTCGGCGGAACGCTTGTTGATGGGGTCGAAGTCATCGCGGGCATCGAACAACACTTCGGCAGCCATCCGAACGGTCGTGAGCGGTGTCCGCAGTTCATGGGACACATCGGAAACGAACCGCTGCTGCATCTGGGACAACGTGGCCAGCTGCGTAATCTGCTCCTGCAGGCTCGCGGCCATGTGGTTGAAGGAGGCGCCCAGCCTGGCCACCTCGTCTTCGCCCTTGACCACCATCCGCTCCTGCAACTGGCCTGCGGCCAGCTTCTCGGAGACGACCGCGGCATGGCTCACCGGACTCACGACGTTCCTGGTCACGTACCAGGCAATACCGCCGATCATGAGGATGAGTGCGGCTCCGCCCGCCCACAGCACGTTCTGGATTTCGTCCAGGGTTTGTTGGGCGGTATCCAGGTCGTAGAGGAGATAGAGCTCGTAGACCGTGCCATTGAAGGTGACTTTGTTCCCGACCGCGATCCCGGGGTGGTCCTGGTTGCCGACGGGGAACTCGGTGGAAGCCCAGTACTGGTCCTTGCCCGATTCCTGCACAGACTTGCGAAGGGCCGGAGGAATGACGCGGACCGTCAACTGATCCGAGGCCCGCGATTCCACCCAGCGGTTGCGCGGCTTGGTTTGTTCGGGCATCGCTTCGAAGACGTATCTCCTCTGGATGACCGAGCCGTTGCCTTCCACCGCTTTGAGCGTGTCATAGACAAGTGTGATGACGCTTGATTGGTCGTTGGCCTGTGACCCGTCAAAGGTGTCCTGGACTTGCTTGACGTAGTAGCGGCTTTCGGACTCGGCTTGCTTCAAACGCTCCTGGAAAAGGTTGTTCGCTATTTGGTTCGAGAGATATGCGCCGACCACCGCAAACGACACCATCGACAGCACGATTGTCACCGCGACGGTCCTGAATTCGAGGGAGCGGCGCCAACGGCGCAGCAAGGCGCGCCACAAGTACCGGATTCCTGGCCGGATGTGGCGAAGTCCGGTCACCACGAGGCGGGAGACACGCAGTGCCAGGATCAGGGCGCGGCGCGTCCAAATGCGGGTGCGCTCCAGGATCCACGGGAGATTCAATGCCCGGGCGTCCGTGTGTTCCGGGACAGGATGTCCTGAAACGGGGTGTTTGACCTTGGCCTCCGGGGCCTCCTGGTCGGTGCCGGGCTCGCCGGTGGAAGACTCAGGCGCCTGCTTTATATCCGACACCACGAACCGTCAATACAACTTCGGGAGCTTCCGGGTCACGCTCGATCTTGGACCGCAGGCGCTGGACATGGACGTTGACCAGCCGGGTGTCGGCAGCGTGGCGGTAGCCCCACACCTGCTCAAGGAGCAGTTCGCGGGTGAAGACCTGCCAGGGCTTGCGCGCCAGCGCGACCAACAGATCGAATTCCAGGGGTGTCAGCGAAATCCGCTCGCCGCCGCGCGTCACCAAGTGGCCCGCGACGTCGATGGTGACGTCGGCAATCCGCAGGGTCTCGGGCGCTTTCTGGTCGCCCGGACGCAACCGGGCGCGGACCCGGGCCACGAGCTCGGCTGGCTTGAAAGGCTTGGGCACGTAGTCGTCAGCACCGGATTCAAGGCCGCGGACGACGTCGGAGGTGTCCGATTTGGCGGTGAGCATGACGATGGGAACGTCCGACTCCCCGCGGATCTGGCGGCACACTTCGATGCCGTCCGATCCGGGCAGCATCAGGTCAAGCAGTACCAGATCCGGTTTGGAGGAACGAAACACCTCCAGCGCTTGTCCGCCGTCCGCGCAAAAAACCGGGTCGAAGCCGTCGTTCCGCAGCACGATGCCGATCATTTCGGCCAGCGCTTCGTCGTCGTCTACTACCAGGATGCGTGCCTTCATAGTTATATATTCCCTTATGACCAAGCCTTTGTCCCGTTGAGCCCGATCACGGCATGGCGCGCTGCAGCCCGCAAGCAAATGGGCTATGAGGCGCGACGGCGGAACTATAGGCTGGTGCGAACGGCCCCTTTCGGGGTCCGTGCATTGCCGCGGACGCATCTTTTGGGGAGGAAAACGTGTCACAACCCGATCCGGGTTACCGGCCTGAACAGGGACCGCGGCCACCGTGGGGCGCCCAGCCACAATGGGGCGCGCCGCAACCGGGCGCCCAGCCACAATGGGGCACCCCACCGCAATGGGGCGTGCCGCAGTATCCGGGGCAATCGTGGGGCCCGCCGGTCGATCCGCGCTGGCCGGCAGGCGGTCCGCCGCCGTACGGCCAGCCCCGCTATGTGGCTCCCCCGAAACCCGGAATCGTGCCCCTCCGGCCGCTCTTCTTCGGTGAAATCATGGACGGTGCATTCCAGACCGTCCGCCGGAACGCCAAAACCATGTTCGGCTCCGCCCTCATTGTCCAGGCCGTTGCCGGCGCATTGAACGAGGTGGCCGCGCTGGGCATGCTCGGGATGGTCGAACCTCCCGTAGGAGGATTCACGAGCCAGGACGAGGCGATGCGGTATCTTGGCCCGGCCGTTGGCGCCACTGCAGGGATCATGGGAATTTCCTTGCTCACTATGGTGCTCACAGCCGTCCTTCAAGGGGTCATGGCCATTCCCGTCGCCAGATCCGCGTTGAACCGGCCCACGGGGTTCAAGCAAATGTGGTCCTTGGCCCGCTCGCGTATCTGGCCCTTGGTAGGACTTGCCGCCCTCCTCCTTGCTGGATCATTGTTGTTCTTCCTGGTCCTGTTCTTGCTGGCCGTCCTCGTCCTGGCCGGATTGGGTCCGGCCGGGGTGCTCTTGCTTTTCCCGTTGGTCTTCGGCGCGGCCGTCGTATTTTTCTGGATCTATACGAAACTGTTGGTGGCCCCGGCCGCCATCACCGTAGAAGAACTCGGCGTCTTCGCCGGTCTTCGGCGCTCGTGGACGCTGACGCGCCGGAATTGGTGGCGGATCTTCGGAATCACGCTGCTGGTGGCCTTCATGGTATTTATCATCGGGTCGGTCATCCAGATTCCCCTGGGCTTGGCTTCCGGTGGAATAAACTCCGTGTTCGCCCCCCATGCCGGCGCCGCACAAGTGACCACGACGGCGATTGTCCTCGCCGTGGCCTCGCTGGTCGTAGGGGTCCTCGTAAGCGCAGTTGGCTTCGCTTTCCAAACCTCCGTAGCAGCCCTGATCTACATGGACCTGAGGATGCGACGCGACGGGCTGGACGTGGAACTCCTGCGGCTTCTGGAGACCGGGGAAGATCCCGACGGCGTTCCCGGCCGGCGCAGGGCACGTCAAGTCGGTGCGCATCCATGGCCGCCGAACACCGCCCAGGGTACCCCACAAGGATGATCCCGGTCTCCGCGTCCCTTGCTCTTCTTCTCCCTGCCATCGAGCCTCCCGTTGATCCGGACCGCGGCGAGGCCCAGCGGTGGGCGGCCGAAGAACTGTCCAAGCAACAGTACGCATCGGCCAAGCCAAGTTGGATCGGCGAGGTATGGAATCAGTTCGTCGACTGGCTCCGTTCCTTGAACGGCGATTCCATGGGTGGGGCAAATATCGGCGTGCCGCTGATCGGCGTCCTGGCCGTGGTCCTCATTGTGGTTGCCGTGATGGTCGTCAGGCCGAGGCTCAACGCGCGGAAGAAGGCGTCGGCGAAGGTTTTCGACGGCGAGCCGACGGTTGATGCCGATACGTTCCGCGCCCGCGCATCTGCAGCGGCAAGCCGTGAAGACTGGCAAACGGCCGTCGTCGAACAGTTCCGCGCCGTGGTTCGCTCTGCGGAGGACCGGGCAGTCATTGACGTCCAGGCTGGCCGGACCGCGGACGAGGCGGCTGCCCAATTGGGGCGCGCGTTCGGGGACGCCAGTTCGCGGCTTGAGGAAGCCGCCAGGATTTTCGATGGCGTGAAATACGGAAAGGCGACCGCCACCGCTTCCGACCATGCAGCCGTCCTCTCACTGGACACCGGACTATCGGCCATGAAACCTGATTTCGCCGGGCAGTCCGCCAACGGTTTGGCGGTGCCGCGATGACATCGGACACTCAAACAGTCCGGTGGTCCGCGCAACTGCGGGGTTGGTTGCGCCGCCATATGGCCTGGATCATCATCGGGGCCATCGTGGCGGTACTCGGATCTGTCACTGTGTTCCAGTCCCCGACGAACACGGACACGGCACCCCTCTCCGCCCGCAATGCCGCTCCTGATGGCGCCATGGCTGCGGCCGAAATCCTCCGGCGGCACGGAGTCACGGTCACGGAATCCGATTCATTCGCGACGACAACCTCGCTGCTGGCCGGGAAACCACGCGCCACCGTCTTGTTGTATGACCGCAACGGCTATCTCGATTCCGCCCAGTTGCACAGCCTGCTGCAATCGGCCGACCGCGTGGTGGTCATCGCTCCCGGCTTCCGAACCCTGACGGGGCTGAGCCGCGAGATCCGTCATGCCGGAGTGGTTCCCAACGGGACGTCAACGTTGGAAGCAGGGTGCGGGCAAACGGATCCACTTGTTGCGGGGCGTGTCTCCGGCAAGGGCGCGTTCCTTTACACGGGAGCCGATGTGACGTGCTACCGGCCTGGCAGCAACGACGGAGGCATGTACGCGGCCAGTGCGGACGGTCGGCTGGTGGTTCTCGGCAGCACGGCCGTTCTCAGCAACGATCTCCTGCAGGTAGAGGGCAATGCCGCACTGACTCTTCGGACCCTCGGGCCAACGCCGGATCTCGTCTGGTATCTGCCAGGCCTTGGAGACGTACCGAATAATGGCACACCGCCCACGCTGGAGGAATTGGCGCCGCCGTGGGTTGGCTTCCTGGGATTGTGGCTGGCGGTGGTCGCGTTGCTCGCTGTGCTGTGGCGGGGCAGGCGGCTTGGTCCGCTCGTGTTTGAGCCGCTGCCGGTGGTGGTCAAGGCTGTAGAGACCGCCGAAGGCCGTGCCCGTCTCTATCAGGATTCCCGCGCTGTCGGCCAGGCCGCCGACAATATCCGGGCCGGCACTTTGACCAGGCTTGCCAAGCACTTCCGGCTCGGCCCCGAAGCCCGCGCGGAGGCCGTCCTCGATGCCGTGTCCCGAAAGGTCAACCAGCCTGCACAGGAGTTGCGCATGCTCCTGCTGGACCACCGGCCACGCACCGAATCAGAACTCGTCCACTGGGCACAAAGCATCGAAACACTCGAGCAGGAGGCAACAGCCCCATGAGTAATCACGCAATGAGCAATCAAGCAAACAGCTACACCGACGGCAGCTATGGCTACCCGGGCGGCCCGGCGTCGCAGGGGCAGCCAACGCAGGCGGCTACCCGGTCCGACCCTGCCCGCAAAGCCCTGCTGGACGTCCGTCACGAAGTAGGCAAGGCCGTGGTCGGACAGGATGCAACGGTGTCGGGCATGCTCATCGCGCTGCTGTGCGGTGGCCACGTACTGCTTGAGGGTGTTCCGGGCGTCGCCAAAACCCTCCTGGTACGGGCCTTGTCCGCCGCGTTGAGCCTGGATACGAAGCGCGTCCAGTTCACTCCGGACCTCATGCCGGGCGACGTCACCGGCTCACTCGTCTACGACTCGCACACCTCGGAATTCACCTTCCGCGAAGGACCAGTGTTCACCAACATCATGCTGGCCGACGAAATCAACCGAACGCCGCCCAAGACCCAGGCGTCGCTGCTGGAAGCCATGGAGGAGCGCCAGGTATCCGTGGACGGACTCTCCCGGCCTTTGCCGTCGCCGTTCATTGTTGCCGCCACCCAAAACCCTGTCGAGTACGAGGGCACCTATCCCCTGCCCGAGGCGCAACTGGACCGCTTCCTGCTCAAGCTCTCCATGCCGCTGCCCGGACGTGCCGAAGAGATCGAAGTGGTCCGCAGGCACTCGGAAGGATTTGATCCGCGCAATTTGCTGGCTGCGGGAGTCAGGCCAGTAGCGGGCGTCGCCGAACTCCAGAATGCCCGCGACGCGGTGGCCGAAGTGACCGTGGCCCCCGAGATCCTCGGCTACATCGTGGACGTCGTGCGGGCGACGCGGGCAGCGCCGTCGTTCCAGCTGGGAGTCTCCCCGCGCGGCGCGACGGCGCTTCTGAACACCTCGCGTGCCTGGGCATGGTTGTCCGGGCGCAACTTCGTCACCCCCGACGACGTCAAAGCGCTCTCGTTGCCGTGTTTGAGGCACCGTGTCGGACTGCGACCCGAAGCCCAAATGGACGGTGTGCATGTAGATGATGTCCTTGGCAGCATCCTGGCGTCCGTCCCCGTGCCGCGCTGATTGGCCTCGCCTCATGACTCTCTACTTCGGGCAGTACTGAATGGCGATCACAGGCCGCTTTGTGCTGCTCGTTTTCGCCGCGTTGGCCCCCTTGCTGCTGTTTCCCGCGTGGAGTACGGTCCTTCTCGCCACCGCCTTGCTGCTGGCGTTGGTGTTGTCCGACCTCCTGCTGGCCGCGTCCCCGGCCAAAATCGCCCTTCAACGCAAGGATCCCGGGAATGTCACCCTGCACGCGGACACGGAGTCCGTTCTGACGCTGGAAAACGGCAATCGGCGTAGATTCCGCGGAGTGGTGCGTGACGCGTGGCAACCCTCCGCGGGGACGGTCGCCCCGGTCCAGCGTGTTGAAATCCCTGCTGGTGAGCGGCGTCGGATGTCGATGGCTCTGAAGCCAACACGGCGCGGGGACCTGTCGGCACCGCACGTAACGCTCCGTTCCTTCGGCCCGCTCGGCCTGGCTGCCAGGCAACGCACCGTGACCCTTCCCGGCCGTCTTCGCGTTCTGCCGCCGTTCCATTCCAAGCGGCATTTGCCGTCCAAGCTGCGAAAACTCCGGGAGCTCGACGGCAAAGCGGCCGTGCAGATCCGCGGGGCCGGCACGGAATTCGATTCCCTCCGCGATTACGTCCGGGGCGACGACGTGCGCTCCATCGACTGGCGGGCAACCGCCCGGCGCACCGCCGTCGTCGTCCGGACCTGGCGACCCGAACGGGACCGCCGCGTCGTCATCATGCTCGATACCTCGCGCACGGCAGCAGCCCGAATCGACGACGAGCCCCGCCTGGACACCGGGATGGAAGCGGCTCTCCTGCTTGCGGTGCTGGCAGAGCGGGGCGGAGACCGCGTGGACTTCTTCGCTTTCGACAGGCGCGTCCGCGGGCGCGTCGATTCAGCGGCCAAAGGCAATCTGCTCGGCTCCTTGGTCCAGGCCATGGCTCCGCTGGAGGCGGAACTGATCGAGATGGACTGGGCCCAGATCCCGGCGCAAGTACGGGCCATTTCGGCGCACCGTTCCCTTGTGGTCCTGTTGACCTCGCTCGACAGCGGCGCACCCGAAGAAGGACTCATTCCTTTGGTGGCGCAACTCGTACGGCAGCACGTCGTGCTGCTTGGATCGGTGCGGGACCCCTTGCTGGGCCGAATGAAGGAAGAACGCACGACGGCGAGCCAGGTCTTCCGTGCCTCCGCCGCCGAACGTGCCCTGCTGGACCGTGAGGCCGTCAGCGCCCAATTGCGCCAGCTTGGCGCGGAGGTAGTCGACGCCGAGCCGTTGGAACTGCCGCCGCTCCTGGCGGATGCGTACATTCGGCTGAAGGCCGCGGGACGCTTATAGCCTTGCCAGGCGCCCAGTCCAGATATCAACAACCCGGAATCCGAGGAAAGCACATGAGCACACCCATCTACGAGTTGGCGCTGGGCGCTAAGTTCCGGCAATTGCAGCCCGAACTCCAGGACTATTTCTCCCTGGCCCCGGGCTCCGGATCTTACGGAATCGGCGAGGGCGTATTCGACGTGGTCGGTTGCAGGCAGAAGTGGCTCCGCCCACTCCTTGCCACGATTGCCGGCGAAGAGGCCTTCTTCCCCGAGTACGGCGAGCGCATCCCGTTCCGCATCGAAAATCATGCGCATCTTGATCCCTTCGGACGGTCCAGCCTCACGGCCCGGCGTGAAATATTCTTTCCCGGGCACACCCGCTTGTTCCATGACACCACTGTCGCGGAGGCCGCCCACGACGGTGGCACCCGCTTGGTCGACTATTTGGGCCGATACCGCAGGCTGGCCACGGCGTTGGACCTGGATGTCACCGCGGAAGGGCGTCTTCGCGGTGTCTCCGGTGCATCATGCCTGTTCCTGGGGCCGCTGAGGCTCAGCTTGCCGGCTTCCCTCGACGCAAAAGCCTACGCAGAGCAGTGGTGGGATGCGGCAGAAGGAAAGCATCGGATCCAGGTGAAGGTGCTGCAGCCGCAGGTCGGACTGGTGCTGGTCTATGCCGGCTCCTTCGACTACCGTTTGGCGCCCTCGCTGCCCGCGAACGATGGTGCAGTTGCCAAGCGTTCCGCCACTGCCGCCGTCGGGCTCCCCCGTTACGCCGAGCCGGACCGTTGGGAACGGCGCGTCTAGAAGGGCCCGGACGGCAGGCTAACCGAGCGCGATCTGGTTGAGCCCATCCGCAATCTGGGTCAAGCGGTTAAGAACCTCTTTAGCCCCCGACGGCGAGAATCCGGCCAGACCGTCCGACGGCGTGACCCGCACGGCACCCAGGCTCGACGCCGGCAGACCGAGTTGGCGCCAAGGTTGCCAGACGGTGTCCACGAGCTCGGCGGTGCGTGGCAGGGTTGCCCTTGGATTCCCTACGGGCAAGGCGCCGGCCCACAGGCGTTTGCCCGCTTCCACCGCAGTGGCAATCTGTTCCCACTGACGCGTGGTGAGTGCCTTGAGTGGTAGCGCGACGCCGTCAGCTCCGGAGGAGAGGATCTGCTGGATCGGGGCTTCGATTTCCGGAACGGAAACCACGGTCTCGGCCACTCCTGCGGCCCGCAGCGCGTCGATCACCAACCGCCAGGCTCCCGTGACTTCCTCGCCCGGGATGGAACGCAGGGTGCGGTAGCCACTCGCCGTCGGGATGGTGCCGGCCAGCACGGAGGAGATGTCCGGTTCGTCGAGCTGGACCACGATCGCGGCGCCGGGCACGGCAGCGCGGACTTTGGATACGTGCTCGGCGACTCCGGCGGCCAAGGACTCCGCAATGTCCCTGCGGGCGCCGTAGTCAAGAAGGGCGCGCTCCCCGTTATGCAAGTAAAGGCCCGCGGCTAGGCTCAAGGGGCCGCGCAGCTGAATCTTGAGTTCGTCGGCGGAGGATTCTTCCGAGCCGGCAACGTCGGCGAGGATATTGATGTCGGTGGCAAGGGCGGACTTCGCACGCCGCAGGTCTTTCCCCGGGCGGTCAACCAGGCGCCAGCCGTGCGGCTGCACATCGATGGCCAGCTCGACCAGGAGCGATGCCGTCCGGCCGAGGGCATCCGAGCCCACGCCACGATCCGGAAGCTCGGCCAGGAACGGCAGGTGCGGGCTGCCCAGTTCGCCGCGGATGATCCGGGCTGCCTCAGCAGGATCCGTTCCGGGCCAAGGACCCAATGCCGTGGCGCTGACCTGGTTCTGCGCGGTTTCGGCTTTCTGCGCGGTCTCGGCGGCCACGTGTTCAGGCCTGCGCGATGGAAGCCTGGTGGCCTTCGGCGATTGCCTCGTGGTGCCGGATGACCTCACTGATGATGAAATTCAGGAACTTCTCCGCGAAGGCAGGATCGAGGTGCGCTTCTTCGGCGAGCCGGCGGAGCCGCGCGATCTGGGCGGACTCGCGTCCCGGGTCCCCGGCGGGAAGCTTGTGCGTCGCCTTCAGGACTCCCACTTTCTGGGTGGCTTTGAACCGCTCCGCGAGGAGGAAGACGAGGGTGGCATCGATGTTGTCGATGCTGGAGCGGATGGAGAGCAACTCGTCCATGACGGCCTGGTCCACGCGGCCGGCGAGGGAGCTGGCGGAAGGATCGAAGGAGTCGGCGTCGGGGAGGGCGTGGTTCTGCTCGGTCATTCCTCCAGTCTAGGGTGTGCGGGCCGGCCCTTGAGGGGCAGAATGGGCATGTCCGCGCCGATGATAAGGAGAGCACGCATGAAAATCGCAGTTCTTGGCACCGGAATGGTGGGGCATACCCTGGCCGACAAATTGGTGGCCGTAGGCCACGAGGTCATGATGGGTTCCCGGGAAGCCGGCAATCCCAAGGGGACGGAGTGGGCGGCGCAGGCGGGTCCGGGGGCAAGCTCCGGTTCCTTCGCGCAGGCGGCAGCCATGGCCGAGCTCGTGGTCAACGCAACCCCGGGCATGGTCTCGCTCGCGGCGTTGAGCGAAGCCGGGGCTGCGAACCTGGCGGGCAAGGTCCTGGTGGATGTGTCCAACCCGCTGGATTTTTCCGCCGGCTTCCCGCCGTCGCTCTCCGTCTGCAATACCGACAGCATTGCCGAAACCATCCAGCGCTCCTTCCCCGCGGCGCGTGTGGTCAAGGCCCTCAACACCTTGACTGCTCCCCTGATGGTTGATCCGCTCAGGCTCGCCGATGGTGCCCATGACGTCTTCGTGGCGGGGAACGACGACGACGCGAAAACCACCGTCGTCGCGCTCCTGCGGGAGTTCGGCTGGCTTCCGGAACACATCCACGACCTGGGCGGGCTCGACGTTGCCCGTGGCCTTGAAATGTGGATGCCGCTGTGGCTCCGGATCTTCGTGCGCCAACCGAAGGACAAGCTCTTCAACATCAGCATCGTGTCCGAATAGCCGCGCAGAACGGACATGCCCGCCCTTCGTGGAGAAGGGCGGGCATGTCCGTTCTTGCGGATCGCCGCTTGGATGGAGGGCTAGATGCCCAGCAGCGCGCGGTTCTCTTCCCGGCGTCGGGCCTGTTCGTCAGGATCCGGCACCGGCAGCGAGGCAATGAGCTTGCGGGTGTAGTCGTGCTGGGGATTGCCCATGATCTGGCTGCCGATCCCTTGCTCCACGAGCTTGCCCTTGTACAACACGCCCACCCAGTGGGAGAGAATATCCACCACGGCGAGATCGTGGCTGATGAACAGCGCAGCAAAACCGAACTCTTCCTGGATGTCCTTGAACAGTTCCAGGACCTTTGCCTGCACGGAAACGTCGAGGGCCGAGGTCGGCTCATCGGCGATCAGGAGGCGCGGGTTGAGCGCGAGCGAACGCGCCAGCGAAGCGCGCTGGCGCTGCCCGCCCGAGAGCTCATGCGGAAAGCGTTCAGCGTACGACGCCGGCAATTGGACCGATTCGAGCAACTGCGCCACGCGCAGGCGTGCTTGGGCCGGGCTCGGGTGGGTATGGATCAGCAGCGGTTCCGCGACGCACTCACCGATGGTCAGGTGAGGGTTGAACGAGGCGGCCGGGTCCTGGAAGACGAAGCCGATGTCCTTGCGCAGCGGCTTGAACGTGTGCTCCTTGAATCCCAGCATTTCGTAGCCAAGGACCTTGAGGCTGCCGCCGGTTGCCCTGTTGAGGCCTGCTATGGCGCGACCGATGGTGGACTTGCCCGAACCGGACTCGCCGACCAGGCCGAAGACCTCGTTCTCGGAGACCGTGAAGCTGACGTTGTCCACGGCCTTGAACCCGGGCTTGCCGAGGCGGCCCGGATACTCGATGGTGAGGTTCTTGGCCTCGACCAGGATCTTCCCGGTCTGGTGCAACCGTTCGGTGGCCCCCTCGGACGCTGAGTTGCGGCCAAGGTGCGGCACAGCGGCCAGCAGCTTCTTGGTGTAGTCCTGCTTCGGCTCGGCGAAAAGGACCCTCGCGGTGGCTTCTTCGACGACGTCGCCTTGGTACATAACCACGACGCGGTCGGCCAGGTCGGCAACGACACCCATGTTGTGCGTAATGAGCACAATCGAGGTGCCGTACTTGTCCCGCAAGTCCCGGAGCAACTGAAGGATCTCGGCCTGGACAGTGACATCCAGCGCCGTCGTCGGTTCGTCCGCCACGATCAAACCGGGGTTCAAGGCAAGCGCGGCCGCGATGACGACGCGTTGCTTCTGGCCTCCGGAAAGCTGGTGCGGATAGTAGTTGACGCGGGTTTCGGGATCGGGGATGCCCACCTTCCGCAGGGCTTCGGTGGCCCGTTTCTTGGCCTCCTTGGCCGAGATGCGGTGTCCGTCCGAGGCGTGTGCCCGGATGCCTTCGGCGATTTGCCAGCCAACCGTGAACACCGGGTTCAGGGCCGTTGACGGTTCTTGGAAGACCATGGCCACGTCGCGGCCGCGGATCTTGCGCAGTTTGGACGCGCTCACGCTGATGACGTTGTTGCCGTTGATCAGCACAGCCCCGGAGCTGATGGCCGTTTCAGGGAGGAGGCCGAGAATGGTCTTGGCCGTGACGGTCTTGCCGGAACCTGACTCCCCTACGATCGCCAGCACTTCGCCGGCTTTGACCTCGAGGCTGACGTCCTTGACCGCGTAGACGTCGCCGCTGTCGGTGGCAAAGGTGACTTTGAGCCGTTCGATGTCCAGGACGGGCTGCCCGGATGTCAGCGGCTGGTCCGAAATGTTGCCGATGTTGGTGGTCATGCCTTACCTGCTTCTGGTTCAGGAGCGGTGGTGGCCCCTGTGTTCGTGCCGTCGGTTCCAACTGCGGCCTTGGAGCGGGAGGCCTTGCCTCCAGCACGCTTCCGGCCGCGTAGGCGGGGATCGTTGAGGTCGTTGATGCTTTCGCCGACCAACGTCAGCCCCAGCACGGTCAGGACGATCGCGATACCGGGGAAGACGCCGGTCCACCAAATGCCGGAGGACGCGTCCGCCATGGCCTTGTTGAGGTCGAAGCCCCATTCGGCGGCCGAGGACGGTTCAATGCCGAAGCCCAGGAAGCCAAGGCCCGCAAGGGTCAGGATCGCTTCGGAGGCGTTCAGGGTGAACATCAATGGAAGCGTCCTGGTGGCGTTCTTGAAGATGTGCCGGGTGATGATCCGGAGGCTGGACGCGCCCAGGACCATGGCCGATTCCACGAATGGCTCGGCCTTGAGCCGGATGGTTTCGGCCCGGATCACGCGGAAATACTGCGGAACGAACACCACGGTGATCGAGAAGGAACAGGCGAGGATGCCGCCCCAGAAGCTCGACTGGCCACGGCTGATGACGATCGACATGACGATCGCCAGGAGCAGGGAGGGAAAGGCATAAATGGCATCGGCGATGACTACCAGCACCCGGTCCAGCCAGCCACCGAAGTAACCACTGAGGAGGCCCAGCGCCACGCCGAGGAAGATGGACATCACGACGGCGACGACGATCACGGTCACCGCTGTCTGTGAACCCCACAGGACGCGGGAGAGGACGTCATAGCCGCCGACTGTGGTGCCGAGCAGGTGCTTGCCGCCGGGAGCCTCCTGGGTGGGGAACGAGCCTGTTGCGTCACTCAGCTGGGAATATCCGTACGGCGCGATGAACGGCGCGAGCACGGTCGAAAGAAGGAAGAGCCCGGTCAGCACAAGCCCGGTGATGAGCATGCCCCGCTGGAGGCCGACGCTCTTTTTGACGTGGGAGATGACAGGAAGTGCGGACAGGAAGGACTTCTTCCGTCCTGAAATTGTTGCGGTGCTCATGTCAGTACCTCACTCGCGGGTCGATCAGCGCGGCGACGACGTCCACGACGAAGTTGGTAAATGCGACGATGACGGCCAGCAGCACCACGATGCCCTGGACCGCTACGAAGTCCCTCGCGTTCAGGTATTGGACCAGCTGGTAGCCAAGGCCCTTCCATTCGAAGGTGGTCTCGGTGAGTACGGCTCCGCCGAGCATCAGGGCGATCTGCAAGCCCATGACGGTGATGATGGGGATAAGCGCCGGCTTGTAGGCGTGCTTCGTCACGAGTCGGAACTCGCTGACGCCGCGGGAACGGCCGGCCTCGACGTAATCCTTGCCCAGGGTCCCGATGACGTTTGTCCGGACGAGTCGCAGGAAGACACCCGCGGTCAGGAGGCCCAACGCGATAGCGGGCAAAACGGCGTGGGACACGACGTCGCCGAGTGCCGTGAGATTGCCGCTGCGCAGGGCGTCGAGCCAGTAAATGCCGGTGGGAGCGGCAAGTTGGCCCATGGTCAGCTCAGTGCGGGTGGATACGCGACCGGCCACTGGGAGCCATCCGAGCCAAACGGAGAACGTCAGCTTCAGCAGGAGTCCGGAGAAGAAGACCGGAGTGGCGTAGCAGAGGATGGCAAAGCAGCGAAGGAAAGCGTCAGACGCCTTGTCGCGCCGTTGCGCGGCGATCATGCCTAGCGGGATGCCGACCGCGAGCGCCACGATGAGCGCGTTGATCGAGAGCTCAAGGGTGGCTGCACCGAAGGTCGACAGCATTTCGACGACGGGCCGCCGGTCCGTGATGGTGGTGCCGAAGTTACCGGTGATCAACTGGCCCAGGTATTCGAAGTACTGGATGATGATCGGCCGGTCGTAACCGGCGTCGTGGATTCGCTGCGCCAGGACATCCGGGGGAAGCCGGCCGCCCTGGGCTGCGGTGATGGGGTCTCCGATGACCCGCATGAGGAAGAAGACCAGAGTGACGAGGATGAAGATCGTGGGAATGATCAGGAAGAACCTGACCACGATGTACCTGCCGAGACCCCCGCCCGCTGATTTACTCTTGGGAGCGACCGCGTCCGGTTCGACGTCGGGCACCTCTATAAGTGTTGTCATTGCTACCTAAAGTTCATTGCCCGCGGATCGCGCGGGGTTTTGCTCAAAATGTGAGGCAATCAGCAATAAGGGGAGGCAAAGCACCTGTTGGCACCCGCCTCCCCCTACCGGCTGCTTACTTTGAAATAGTTCCCAGTCGGAACTTGAAGGAAGCGTCAAGCGTCTTGTCGACGCCGTTCACGCCCTTCGCCGAGATGGCAACCTGGGCACCCTGGAGCAGCGGCAAAGTGGAAATGTCCTTTGCCAGAGCGTTCTGGGCGTCCTTGATGGTGGATTCGCGAGCCGACTTGTCCGTGGTGGTCAGCTGCTTGTTGATCAGGTCGGTCACGGCCTGGTCGTTGAAGTGGTTCTTCAGGAAGCCGCCGTTCGGGAAGAACGGGGTGAGGTAGTTGTCGGGGTCGCTGAAGTCGGGGAACCAACCGAACTGGAAGAGCGGGTACTCGTCGGCGCGGCTGGCCTTGCTGTAGGTCACCCATTCGGTGGACTGCAGGTTCACCTTGAAGAGGCCCGACTTCTCGAGCTGGTCCTTGATCATGGCGTACTCGTCGCCCGAGGACTTGCCGTAGTGGTCCGGGTTGTACTGGAGGTTCAGCGTGACGACGTCCTTGACCCCGGCATCGGAAAGAACCTTCTTGGCTTTGTCCAAGCTCGGCTTTCCGTTGTCGCCGTAGGCATCCTTGAACGACTCGTTGGCGCCCAGGAAACCGCTGGGGACGTTGGAGTACAGCGGCAGGTAGGTGCCCTTGTAGACCTGGTCGGCGATTGCCTGGCGGTCAACGAGGTTGGCGATCGCCTGGCGCACGGCAAGTGCCTTGGCCGGGTCTGCACCGGTTGCCTTGGCGCCGAACGGCATGGTGTTGAAGTTGAACGTGATGTAGCGGATCTCGCCGCCGGGACCAACGTTGACCTTGACCTTGGAGTCCTTCTTGAGGTCGTCGACGTCGGTGGCGCTGAGGCTTCGGTTCGCAACGTCGATGTTGCCCTGCTGGATGTCCAGCTTCATGTTGGTCGGCTCGGCGTAGTACTTGATCGTTGCGGCGTCGTTGGCCGGCTTGCCCAAGACACCCTGGTAGTCAGGGTAGGCCTTGAGGCTGATGAGCTCGTTCTTCTTGTAGCTGTCGATCGTGTACTGGCCGTAGAACGCCTTGGCCTTGATGATGTCGTCATCCGAAAGGAGCTTGTCGGCCGGGAAGACCTGGTGGTCCACGATCGGCGCGGCCGGGCTGCTGAGGATCTGCGGGAAGGTCTGGTCGTTGGCGAGCTTCAGCTTGAAAACGGCCGTGTTGGCGTCCGGGGTGGTGACGCTGTCCAGGTTTTCGAGCAGGCTTGCCGGACCAGCGGGGTCGTTGATCTTGAGCTGGCGGTCGAAGGAAAACTTGACGTCGGTGGAGTCCAGCGTGTGGCCGTTGGCCCACTTGAGTCCGGGCTTCAGCTTGACGGTGTACTCGGTGGGCGACGTGAACGACGCCGACGCTGCCAGGTCCGGAACGGGGTCGGCGCTTCCTGGCTTCGAGTTGAGGAGGAAGGAATAGACCTGGTTCATCACCATGAAGGAACCGTTGTCGTACGAGCCTGCGGGATCGAGTGCGGTCACCTTATCGGTGGTGCCATAAGCGATCGGACCGCTGGCAGCTGAGGAAGCTGAACCGCCGCCGCCCGCCGGGCCCGTGCAGGCCGTCAAAGCGAATACGGAGATGCCCGCGAACGCGATAGCGCTTCGCAAGGCTTTTTTGTTCAATGCCATCAGTGAACTTTCTGTTCGATGGATACGGCGAACCGCCGTCGGTAATTTCTTAGGAGCGCATACTCCTGACTCCACGATTCAATCAGAAGCTTTTCTGGTGAAACGTTTGATTTTGTGAGTTGAGACACAAAATTTACTTTTCTTTTGGCGCATACTCGGCTAGGGGAAAGCGGCAGGCCGCACTGGACGCTGATGAAACAGGCCCGTTAGCGCTAACAGTCTTGCGGACCCGGATTCACCCGCTGCGGAGCGCGGCCGGGCTTAGAGTTCCGCGCGCTGAAGCGACCGGGCGACGTCGATAGTTGCCTGGCCGAGGACACGGGTGCCTTGGTAAAGCACGATGGTCTGACCGGGGGCCACTCCGCGGAGGGGATCGACGAGGGTCACCACGAGGCCCTCGCGCTCGATGCCGGCGTCGTCGACATGCCGCTCGACCGAGGCCTTCGCGGGTACCGGATCGCCGTGGGCGCGCACCTGCGCATAGCAATCGAACTCGGCGCCGGTAGCCACCTCGGCGATGGGCAGGCCCGCCCAGGACACCTTGATCCCGCGGATCTCGTCGATGGCCAACAGGGCTTCGGGCCCGACGACCACCTTGTTTTCCTTGGGCCGGATTTCCAGCACGAAGCGCGGCTTGCCGTCAGCGGCCGGGGTACCCAGCTTGAGGCCGCGGCGCTGGCCTACGGTGAAGGCGTTGGCTCCGGGGTGCTCCCCTACCTTGGTTCCGGCCTCGTCCACGATGTCGCCGGTGGTCATCTCGATCTTCTCGGCGAGCCAGCCGGCCGTATCGCCGTCCGGGATGAAGCAGATGTCGTGGCTGTCCGGCTTGTTCGCCACGGACAGGCCGCGGCGTTCGGCCTCTGCGCGGACCTCGGCCTTGGAGGGAGTCTCCGCCAGCGGGAACATGGAGTGCTTGAGCTGTTCGTGGGTCAGGACGCCGAGTACGTAGCTTTGGTCCTTGGCCCAGTCTGCGGCGCGGTGGAGTTCGGGGTTGCCGTCCGCGTCCTGGATGACCTTGGCGTAGTGGCCGGTGCAGACCGCGTCGAAGCCCAGGGCGATGGCCTTCTCCAGCAGGGCGGCGAACTTGATCCGCTCGTTGCAGCGCATGCAGGGATTGGGAGTGCGGCCGGCCGCGTATTCATCGATGAAGTCCTGGACTACGTCTTCCTTGAAGCGCTCCGAGAAGTCCCAGACATAGTAGGGAATCCCCAGCACGTCGCAGGCACGCCAGGCGTCGCGGGAGTCTTCGATGGTGCAGCACCCGCGGCTGCCCGTGCGCAACGTTCCGGGCATGCGGGACAGCGCCAAGTGGACGCCGACGACGTCGTGCCCGGCCTCGACGGCGCGGGCGGCGGCAACAGCGGAGTCGACTCCGCCGCTCATGGCTGCAAGAACTCGCATGCTGGCTTTCTGTTGATGGTGGGGGGAAGAATTGCGGCTGAAGTGAGTAAGCGCGCCCAACTATTCTAGCGCCCGCGGGAATCCGCCCCAAAAATGCCTTGACCAGCATCCCGGACGATTCTAAAGTCAAAACTAACAGTTTTAGATCGCGGCTGCGCGCGCGTTGACGCACACGCAGCCCGCGCATGCGAACCGCCAACGCCCCGCGAATCGAGTCACCATGGACACCGAACACATCCTGATTGCAGGCGGCGGACTGGCCGGCGCCACGGCTGCCAAGACACTGCGCTCCGAAGGATTCCAGGGCCGCATCACCGTGGTCTGCGCCGAGAATGAACAGCCCTACTTGCGCCCTCCACTCTCGAAGGAGTTCCTCCTGGGCAAGGCCGGCGAGGATACCGTCCCGGTGCTGGCGGCCGGCTGGTACGGGGAGAACGACGTCGAACTCCTCCTTGGCGAGGCGGTCGCGGCTGCCGATCCTGCCGCCCACACGGTGCATCTGCGATCAGGAACCGGGCTTCCGTTCAGCAAGCTCCTGATCGCCACGGGGGCGCAGCCGCGCCGGATTCCGCTCCCCGGTTCGGATCTTGCCGGTGTCATGACGTTCCGCACCTTCAATGATTCCCGCAGGCTCAAGGAAGAACTGTCCGGAGGAGGCCGGAATGTGGTGATGATCGGCTCGGGTTGGATCGGCATGGAGCTTGCCGCGGCCGCGAGCAGCTACGGAAACGCCGTGACCTTGCTGGGACTGGAAGACGTCCCGCTCGGCGTCGCCATCGGACCCGAACTGGGAGGCTTCTTCCGCAGCCTGCACGAAAAGCACGGCGTGCAGTTCCGGCTCCCCGCGAGCGCCGCGGAAATCACCGGCGTCGGGGGCAAGGCGAGCGCCGTTGTCACGAACTCCGGCGAGGTCCTCCCTGCCGACCTCGTGGTGATGGCGGTCGGGGTCGTTCCGGATACGGCCCTGGCCGAAGCAGCCGGCTTGGAGATCCGCAACGGAATCGTGGTGGATGCTTCGCTCCGGACCAGCAGTCCGGACGTGTTCGCAGCCGGAGACGTTGCCAATGCATTGCATCCCTTCACGGGCGAGCACCACCGCAGCGAGCACTGGTCCAACGCCCTCAACGGCGGCAAGGTCGCCGCCAAAGCGATGCTGGGACAGGACGCGATGCTGGACGTGGTCCCGTATTTCTATACGGACCAGTTCGACGTCTCGATGGAGTACTGGGGATATCCCACGCTCACGGCAGGTTCCGTGCCCGTCATCCGCGGCGCGTTGGAGGAAAACACCTTCCTCGCGTTCTGGCTACGGGATGGCGCCGTCGTGGCGGGCATGAGCGTCAACCAGCAACGGGTACAAAAGCCCGTCAAGGCACTCATTTCAGGGCGCATCCCGGTGGATGTGGACCGCCTGGCTGATCCTGCCGTTCCGCTGGATCAGTTGTTGCCGGCGAGCTGATGGCCGGCCGGACCGCCGGAGGAGCCGCTACCGTGGCCGCGGGCCGCTGTGCCTGCGGTCTGGATGCTGGACTCGTGGCCGGCCATTCCGGCGAGCTTTGCCCGGGCATACGCGTCAGGCAGGGCCTTGAGGAGGGCGTCGACGTCGGCGTCGTTCGAAGAGTGCCCTAGGCTGAACCGCTGTGCCCCGCGGGCGGTGTCCTCGTCCAACCCCATGGCAAGCAGGACGTGCGAGGGCCTGGGGACTCCTGCCGTGCAGGCGGATCCGGTGGATGATTCGATGCCCGCGAGGTCCAGGAGGAACAGCAGGGAATCGCCTTCACAGCCCGGGAACGTGAAGTGGGCGTTGCCGGGCAGCCGGGCGTCGCCGGGCGCGCCGCGCAGCACTGCTTCGGGAATCGCGGCCCGGACCCCGTCGATGATCCGGTCACGCAAGGCGCTGATCCGCTCGCGCTCTGCCACGAGGTTTTGGGCCGCCCACTCCGCTGCGGCGGCGAATGCCGCGATCGACGCCGTGTCCAACGTTCCCGAGCGGACGTCGCGCTCCTGCCCTCCCCCGTGCTGGACAGGGGTGACCTTGGTGGACCGCCCCAGGAACAGGGCACCCACGCCCACGGGGCCGCCGATTTTGTGGCTTGAGACCGACATCGCGGCGAGTCCGGATTCGCGGAAGCCCAGCGGAATCGAGCCGAAAGCCTGGACTGCGTCCGAGTGCACGGGGATGCCGTGGGCGGCAGCGATTTCCGCGATCTCCTTGACAGGCTGGATGCTGCCCACCTCGTTATTCGCCCACATGACGGTGACCAGGGCTACCGATCCCGGATCACGCTCGATCTCCGCCCGTACAGCGTCCAGCCGCACGACGCCCTGGGAATCGACGGGGAGCCACACAGCCTCGGCCCCTTCGTGCCGTTCCAGCCATTCGACGGTGTCCTGCACCGCGTGATGCTCGACGGCGGAGCAAAGGATCCGCTTGCGGCGGCCGTCTTCGTCGTGGCGGGACCAATACATCCCCTTGACGGCGAGATTGTCTGCCTCGGTGCCGCCGGACGTGAAGATGAGCTCGGAAGGATGCGCCCCGGCCGCAGCCGCAATAGCTTCCCGCGCCTCTTCGACGGATCGCCGGGCACGCCGTCCGGAAGCGTGCAACGATGACGGGTTGCCGGTCCGTGCCAGCTCGCGGGTCATGGCGGTGAGGGCGACGGCGGCAAGGGGCGTGGTGGCGGCATGGTCCAGGTAAACAGGCACTACCCAAGTCTATCGAGACAGGCGGATCCGGGCTTCGGCGGCGGAAGACGCCTTTACGGGCCGCTTCTCCGATCGGGACTAGTCCGCCGGACTGATCAGGATGCCGGACGGATTTTGGCGCAGCAATGGCCTTCGCGGTTGTCGTCGGCGATCCGCTCCTCGGCAATTCCGCAGACGGCCGCCGCTCCGCTGAGGAAGGCGCCGTTCATAGCGCAGACGACGCTCGTGTGGCTTTCGGCCAGCCGGTGGAACGGGCAATTGACCAGGGAGTACCCGCCGTCGTCGTCAGGTTCCGGCCTGTAACCGTAGCTTGCCAGGACATCTTCGAAATGCGGCTCCGCACTGCCGGCCTCGCGGCCGCGGGCGTAGGCGGTTTCGAGGAGCACTTCGCGGGGGGAACCACCCTTCGCCATCAGGTTCTGGATGGCAGAAGCCATCACTTCACCGGCGAGGTCATAGTGGCGCTCCGGAACCGAGGCGCCGATCTCTTCAACGACAGGTGAATACAGCTTCGCCGGGCGCCCGGAACCCGGACCGACCTTGCCGCCGAGCTTGCGGAACTCAACACTCAGGAGTCCGTCGCGGACCAGCCGGTCCAGATGGAAGGAGGCCGTGCTGCGGGGAAGCCCGAGGGCCATCGCGGCGTCGTCCCGGCTGACGGCGTCGCGTGCCCCGCAGACGTGCTCGTACAGGCGGCGGCGGTTGCCGTCGTCGAGGGATGCCAAAGCGGAGAGTCGACGCAGCCAGGGAAGTCCGGTCATGCATCAAGCTTAACTCTAAAATCAACACTCATTGCTTAATTCCTTTGGACTTTCTAAAATCAAAGTATCCAGTTTTAGAAAGAAGGCATCATGAACACTGCATCATCCCCGGCCCAGGCGAAAACCGGATCGCTCATGTCCATGGATCCCCAGCGGCAGGCATTCCTGCTCCTCCGGACCGTGTTCACCGTGGCGCCGATCATTTTCGGCCTGGACAAGTTCACCAACCTGCTCACCCACTGGACGATCTACCTGGCGCCCGTGGCCACCTCCGTCATTCCGGTCCCGGCCCAGACCTTCATGTACATCGTGGGAGTCGTGGAGATTGTGGCCGGCATTGCGGTGGCGGTCCGGCCACGCTTTGGCTCGCTCCTGGTGGCGGTCTGGCTTCTGGGCATCATCGTGAACCTGCTGGTGCTGGGCAACTTCTTCGACGTCGCCCTCCGCGACTTCGGCCTGCTTGTGGGCGCACTCGCGCTCAACCGCCTGGCCGTCGCCTCGCAAGCTGACGGCCAGGCTTAGGCCAATACCCGCAGGGCGCCCGGAACCACGTCGATGTCCAAGGGAAGATGGCCGATCCGCTCACCATCGGCGTAGGCCACCACATTCTCGGCGGCAAGCCGCACTGAACGCACCCGGCGGATTTCCACCGCCGGGTGCGAGGTATGCCGGCCGGAGAAGACCTTGGGGAAGACAGCGAGGAGGGCCAGCCGGGATAACGGCTTGACGATAAACAGATCCAGCAACCCGTCGTCGGGCGCGGCATCCGGAACGATCCGCATGCCGCCGCCGATCGATGGGGCGTTGGCCACCGAAATCAGCATGGCGCCTTCCTTCGTTTCCGCGCCGTCGGCAGTCACGGTGTAGTTGATGGCCCGGAACGATCCAAGCTCCCGGAGCATCGCCAGGGTGTAGCGGAGTGCACCGCGGGGCCACCTCCAGGAGTTTGCCCGTTCATTGACGGCAGCGTCGAATCCCGCCGATACAGCTCCCGCAAACCACATGGTTCGTCCGCCGATGGTGATGCGGCCGGCGTCGAGCACCCGGCCGCCGTCGGCGAGCGCCGAAATCACGCGGGCACAGGAGCCCTCGACATCCTGCAGAGGCAGCCCAAGCATCCGGGCTACGTCGTTTCCCGTACCCACGGGAACAATCCCGAGCGGCAACCCGGTCCCGCTCAGTGAGTTGACGCCCAGATGGACCATGCCGTCGCCGCCCACCACCACCAAGGCTTCGGCGCCTGTGCGAAGCGCTTCGTCCACCGCTTCCCGCAGGGCGTCCATGCTGTCGCGCCGAAGTACGACGACGTCGAGACCCGCCTCGCGGAGGCAGCGGGCGGCTTCGTCCCCGGCAAGGGCGTGCCGTCCAAACGCTGCGGTTGGATTGACCGCCAGCACGATCCTTCGGAGAGATCCGTTCAGCCCGTGGGGGCCGGTACTTGGCAGGTGAATGGGATGATCGGGGCCGGCCGGGGAGTTCACAGCATGAATCATGCCACCGGCACGGGCGTGATCCGGGGAACTAAAGCCCGGGCCGCCGTCGTTCTCATGGTGGGCTGGCTAGACTTGCCAAGATCGCCGCTCCGCACCGGGACGGCGGGAAACTTCAGAATCCCAGAGAAAGGCCCGTGGTTGGCTCAGGGCAGCAGTTCCCACTATCAGATCCTCCGGGTTCCCGTCACCGCGACGGACAAGGAGATCAAAGTGGCCTACAGGAAGGCCGCGAGGAACGCCCATCCGGACCATGGCGGGGATCCTGAGGTCTTTCGGCAGGTCACGCTCGCGTACGAGACCCTGATCGACCCCAAACGACGCGCAGAGTACGACCGGCGGTACGCCAGCGGCACTTCCGGCAGGGCGAACCCTTTCCCGGCGCAAAGGCCGGATTACGCCGGGACCGGCGCTCCAGGGCCGGAAACCCGCACCGGCGTCCACAGGCCGAACACCCCGCGCAACACGGCCGGCGACGCCCCCGTCTATGTCCCGCCCTTCGATGATCCCCACGAGGTGCCCCTGCTCTCCAAGGGCGAGGCCGCCTTGCAGATCCACGGGATTCCCCGGAAGCGTGGAATCTTCGGGGCCGAAGCCCGCATTCAGCGCGAAATGCGGACAGTCCAGCTCATCAGCCGCCAGATCCTGCCTGCCATCCCGTCGGCCCGGCTCGTCAACGGGCTCCGCTCCCCCTCGGACGACAGCCACATCGACCACGCCCTCCTCGCCGGCTACCGCCTGGCGCTCATCGGTTCCATGCTGCTGCCCAAGGGCGCCTATGCCTGGGACGGGGTGGCGCTCAAGCACGGCGGACGTTCGGTGCCACCGCCCCAGCTCGAGCTGATCGTTCGCCACATGCAGGAGATCTTCCCCGAACTGAATGTAACAGGTTGGGTAGTCGTCCACAGCCCGGACGGCAACCCCCACGAGCCGGTCATCGACCACTACCGGCGCCAGGACGGGGACTTCGGTTCGGTGCAAATCGTCAACGCCTCCGGTTTGGCCCGCGGCCTCAAGCAGTTCCTGAGTTCGGGCCCCGTGCCCAACACCGTGGTTGTCCCGGTTCTTGCCCGGTTGCTCCGCGGCATGCACTGAGCCCGCAGGAGCCACCCCGTATTTTCGCTGGCTAGGATTGATACGTGTTCCGCATCCTCTTCCACACCCCTGAAATCCCGGGCAACACGGGAAACGCCATCCGGCTCGCCGCCATCACCGGCGCAGAGCTCCACCTCGTGGAGCCGTTGGGCTTCGACTTCTCCGACGCGAAGCTGCGCCGAGCAGGACTCGACTACCACGACCTGGCGGTGGTCACGGTGCACAAGGACATCGAGGCCGCATGGGCGGCTTTGCAGCCCGAGCGCGTCTTCGCGTTCACGTCCGACGGCGAATCCTCCTATACGGACATCGCCTACGAAGAGGGCGATGTCCTGATGTTCGGACCCGAGTCCGTCGGGCTTCCGGACTGGCTGAAGCAGGACCCGCACGTCACGGCCCGCGTCCGGCTCCCCATGCTGCCGTCCCTGCGCTCGCTGAACCTTGCCAACGCTGCCTCTATCGCGGTGTATGAAGCCTGGCGCCAACACGGTTTTGCGGGCGCGAAGCTCTAGCGGGCCTGCTCGTCCGCCCGGACATCCACTAGGTCACCTCCGCGGGTCACCCATCCAAAGCTCCCCCTGCGCCGAATACCCTATGCAGGCCAACAGCCTGGGCAGGCAGCTGGCCTGCGAAGCAGGGCCGGTGGGCGACGGCCGCGGAAGGGGCACAGGTGACTACTCTCAAGACCCGCAGTGCTTCTGGTACTGCCAGGGTCACGAGCAACCTATGCTGGACGGTGATGGATACACCGAATGTGGGAGGCCCCGAGGCCCCCGGCCTGATTGCCGGCTCGAATGCGCAGCTTGCGGAGTTGCTGGGGTTGATGGCCGACGGCGACCGGGTCGCCTTCAGCGAGTTCTACCGCCTCACTGCGCGGCGGGTCTTCGGCATGGCCAAGCGAGTGCTGGTGGATGCCGGCCTGAGCGAAGATACCACCCAGGAAGTGTTCATCCAGGTCTGGCAGAACGCGGCCAAGTTCGATCCCGAGGCCGGCAGCCCGCTCGCGTGGCTCATGACCATCACCCACCGGCGCGCTATCGACCGCGTCCGCTCGGCCCAGTCCGCCACGGACCGGGAAGCGAAATACGGCGCCGCGAGCCAACTCCTTGACCACGATTCAGTGGAAGAAGAAGCCAGCAGCCGGCTTGAAGCCGAGGCCGTCACCCGTTGCCTCGGCACCCTGACGGAAACGCAATTGGAATCCGTACGGCTCGCCTACTATGGCGGGCTCACCTACCGGGAGGTCGCCGAACAACTCGGTGCCGCGATTCCGACCATCAAGTCCCGCATCCGCGATGGACTTCTCCGACTCAAGACTTGCCTGGGGGTGAGCTGACATGACCGAACACGATGACAACAAACGGAACTTCGGGAAGGAAGGCCTCCGCAGGATGTTTGCCACCGATATAGCCACTGACCTTGCCGAAGGCCGCGTCTTGGAGCTTGCCGAGATCTATGCCCTCGACGCCTTGAGCGACGCCGAGCGTGCTGAAATCGACAACTACATTGCCACGGCGCCTGAACGCTCGGCATTCCTCGAACGGGTCCGGCAGTCACGCGAAGCCCTCACCGCTTCCTTCGCCGACGAGGCCGAACCGCGGCCCGGGCTCTTGAAGGACATCCTGCGGCAGCTCCCGGAACAACCACGAACTGCACAAACCGGCACAGCGTCCGCGCCGTCGTCGGTTCCCGAAGTGTCGACTGGAACCGCAACGCACTTTGCCCCCGACGTCGTGGACCTCGCCGCCGCCCGGAACCGACGGGATCGCCGACGCTTCGGAGGCGTCCGTGGTTGGGTGGCAGCCGCTGCGGCTGCCGCGGTGATTGCGCTTGGCGGCGTGGGCGTCGGCGTCTACGTAGCCGGTCAGAACGATCCTGTGAACCAAGTGCTGCAGGCCGGCGATGTCCGTCAAGCCACCGTCGACGTCAACGGTGGCGGTACCGCCACCGTGTCCATCTCCAGCTCGAAGAACGCCGTGGTAGTCCGCATGAACGGCGTTCCCGCTCCCCCGGCCGGCAAGGTCTATCAGATGTGGCTCATTCCCAAGGACGGCTCCGACCCTGTATCCCAGGGCCTTATGGATGCCCAGGCATTGAGCCATCCGGCGGTTGTCTCCGGCATTTCCAGCGCGGCGTCCATCGGCATCACGGTTGAACCCGTGGGTGGCTCCAAGAAACCGACCCTCCCCACGGTCGCTGCAGCACCTCTCACCTAGAGCGAGAGGCCCTGCCCGCCGCTGGCTCTTGCGGCAGGGCTTGACCTTGACGTTACGTCAACTTCTACGCTGGATACATGAAGCAGGACAAGGCAGGTACCTGGACCATTTCCGAGCTGGCCAAGGCCAGCAAGGTCTCCTCGCGGACTTTGCGTCACTATGGCCACCTTGGGCTGTTGGAGCCTGCCCACACAGGATCCAACGGCTACCGGTATTACGGTCAGCCTGAGCTGCTGCGACTGCAGCGGATCCTTCTGCTTCGTGAACTTGGCCTTGGGCTCGAGACCATCGGCGAAGTTCTGGATGGCCAGGCCGACCCTGTGGAGGCACTTGCCGTGCACAGGGATTGGCTGCTGGCCGAGCGCGACCGACTGGACCGGATGTCCCGGACGGTCGACGCCACTATCGCAGCACTACGTCAAGGAGAAACCATGACCGCGGAGAACATCTTCAAGGATTTCGACAACAACCCCTACGAGGCCGAGGCTCGCGAGCGCTGGGGCGATCGTGCCGCCGACGAGAGCAACGCCCGGCACTCGGCGATGACCACAGCCCAAAAGCAGGCGTTCATGGAAAAGTACGCGGCGCTGAACCAGGATCTTGCCCACTGCTTCGACGCCGCCCTTCCGGCGGACCACCCGGACGTCCAGGCCGCCGTCGGCCGGCATTACAAGTGGATCTGCGCGAGTTGGACGCCAAACGCCGAATCCTACGTAGGCCTGGGACAGATGTACGTGGACGACCCCCGGTTCACTGCAAATTACGACAAGGTCCGGGTAGGCCTGGCGCCCTACCTGCTCGAAGGCATCAAGGTCTACGCAGCGCAAAAGCTCAGTTAAGGCACTCTTGCCGAAAAGCGCGACGGCGGCCCGTCCCCATTGGAAACACAGGGGACGGGCCGCCGTCGTACCGGCTGCTAAGCAGCCCCGCTAAATGATCAGCGAGAGCACCATGATGAAGCCGAAGCCGACCACCGAGATGAGTGTCTCCATCACCGACCAGGTCTTGAACGTCTGCCCGACCGTCAGGCCGAAGAGTTCCTTCACGAGCCAGAACCCGGCGTCGTTGACGTGGGACAGGAAGAGCGAACCGGCACCGATGGCCAAGGCAAGGAGTGCCGCGTGGGTCGGGCTCAGGCTGCTTGCCAACGGAGCCACGATGCCCGCAGCCGTGACAGTGGCAACTGTCGCCGAGCCCGTGGCCAGGCGAAGCGCCACGGCCACCAGGAACCCCAGGACCAGCACGGACATGTTGGCGCCTTCGGCCCATTTCTTGACTGCGTCACCGACTCCGGCACCGATGAGGGTCTGCTTGAAACCGCCGCCCGCGCCCACGATCAGAAGGATCGCGGCGATCGGTCCGAGGCTGCTGCTGAGCTTGGAGGTGATCTTGCTACCGGTGAAACCGACCGCGTAGCCGAAGGTCACCATGGCGGCGAGCACGGCCAGGGTCATCGCAACGAGGGGCTGGCCAATGAAGTCCAGGACGGTGCGGATCATGGGTGCCGTCTTGGGATCGGCCCAGACGATGTCCGCGACGGCCTTCAACAGCATGAGCACCACCGGGAAAATGATGGTCAGCAGGGTGACCAGGAAGCTGGGCTGACGCTTCACTTCGCTGAGGTCGACGGCGTGCTTGGTGTCGACGCCACCGGCCACCGCAGGAGCATCAACTGGAACCCAGCGCGCGGCCAAGCGGGAAAACAGCGGTCCACAAATGATCACGGTGGGAACGGCCACCAGGAGCCCAAGAGCCAGGGTGGTGCCCAGTTCAGCCTTCACCGCGCTGATGGCGATGAGTGGGCCCGGGTGCGGCGGGACCAGTCCGTGCAGCACGGACAAACCCGCGAGGGCCGGAATGGCAATGCGCATGAGCTTCATCTGCGAGCGCTGGGTGACCAGGACGATCACCGGAAGCAGCAGGACGAGGCCGATCTCAAAGAACATCGGGAGGCCGATGATGACCGCAACCAAAGTGATCATCCAGACCACCTTGTTGCCGCTGGCTTTCTCCAACAAGGTGTCCACCACGCGGTTTGCGCCGCCGGAGTCCGCCAGGAGCTTGCCGAGCATGGCGCCGAGGGCAATCAGGAGGCCGACCTCTTTAAGGACGCCGCCCACGCCGTCTTCGAAGTTGCTGACCACTTTGTCGAGGCCGACTCCCGATGCCAGGCCGACGAAGGCCGAACCTAGCACGAGGGACAAGAACGGATGGACCTTGAATTTCGCGATCAGCAGGACGATCAGCGCGATGCCGATAGCCGCGACCACCAGGAGTTGGGTATCGTGCCCGGTCCAGTTCACGCTGCATCTCCGGTTGTGTGTGCCGGCTGTGCCTCAAGGCCGAGCCGTTCGATGATTTCGTCTGCCTCTTCGGCAGGAGAAGCGGAGACGCACAGCGAGATGTGGTTCTCGTCCTCGGTGGGCGCTTCCAGCGCATCGAATTGGGATTCCAGCAGCGAAGCAGGCATGAAGTGCCCGTGGCGCGAAGCCAGCCTGTCGGAAATCTTGTCCTTGCTCCCCTGGAGGAAGACGAACACAACGCCCTCGCCGCGCAAGACGTCCCGGTAGCGCTTCTTCAAGGCCGAGCACGTGATGATGCCCGGCTTTCCAGCTGCCGTACGCTCCCTGATCCAATCGGCAATGATGTCCAGCCACGGCCAACGGTCCTCATCACTGAGTGCGTGCCCCGCCTGCATCTTTGCCACGTTCGCTTCCGGGTGCAGGTCGTCGCCTTCGGCGAGGTCCCAGCCCAGGCGTCCGGCCAATACGCCGGCCACTGTCGATTTACCGGAACCGGAGACGCCCATGATCACCAATACCGGTTGTTGTGCAGTCTTCGCCATCAAAGTCTGCCTCTCTCAATTAAATATGATTTAAACGAGACTAAGCATATGACACAGGTTACACATCAGCAATTTCAGAAACCGGCGATGGTTTGGGACCCGTTGACTTCCACCACATGGAACGCTTCGGCGCTGCGCCCGCCGGGCATTCCGGCGCGCGAGGCATTGTGCCGGAGCATGCCCCGCACGGCCCGTTCCATGCCTTCCAGATCGGGGTGCTGGCTCGCGTGGATCCGGATGGCAGCCAGTTTCGCGTCCACGTGGTCGGTGACGTCCACGAAATAGTTCTCACGGGTTTCGGGACCGGCGAAGAGCCACAGCCATGGCAATTTGAAGGCCTCGAGGCCCGCTTCGGCCAGTTCCGGGTACGCGAAGGGATTCTCAAGCGCGGGGTACACGGCCCGCGTCACGATCTCCCCCACTGCGAGGTGGTCGGGGTGGCTCTTCTGGATCCGGTCCCAATTGCGTTCCGGGTGCATGGCGAGAACGATGTCCGGGCGGATCTCGCGGATGAGTTTCACCACTTGCTTGATGACCCCATGCGTCGGTTCCAGGTAACCATCGCGCTCATGGAGGTAGTGCACGTCCGTCACGCCGACGAGGGCAGCGGCCTGTCGCTGCTCCTCTGCGCGCATGGAGATGATCTCTTCGCGGTGTGCAGGATCAAAACCTCCGGCATCGCCGTCTGTCATGACGCAATAGCTGACCTCGACGCCGGCAGCGGTCCAGGCAGCGATGGTTCCGGCCGCGCCAAAGTCGACGTCGTCCGGGTGGGCGGTAAAACAAAGCACCCGCTCAACGCGCTCTGTGGAGGCGTTGAACGGGCTCTTTGCTGACGTAGCGTCAGAAGACAAAGGGATCAGCCTTTCCGCTTTTTGATCTCTTCGGTGGCCTGTGGAACAACCTTGAAGAGGTCACCGATGATGCCGAAGTCCGCGATCTCGAAGATCGGCGACTCAGCATCCTTATTGATCGCGACGATGACCTTGGAGGTCTGCATCCCGGCCTTTTGCTGGATCGCCCCGGAGATGCCCGCCGAGATGTAGAGCTGCGGAGACACCGTCTTGCCCGTCTGGCCAACCTGGTAGTCATGGCCGATCCAGCCCGCATCCGTGGCGGCACGGGAAGCCCCGAGCGCGCCGCCCAGTGCGTCGGCCAGTTCTTCCAACGGACCGAAGTCGCCGTCGACGCCGCGTCCACCGGCAACCACGATCCGGGCTTCGGTGAGCCCGGGACGGCCGCTGGCAGGCTTTTCCGCACGCCCGGTGACCCGTGCGGCATTCGCGGTGGCATCAGCCGGGACGTCGATGGTGACAGCCTCGGGCGTGCCTGACGCGGCCGGGGCCTCGACGTCGACGCTGTTCGGCTTGACGGTGAGCACGGCGACGGCGGTGCGCGCCTTGGCCGTGGTGGTGTACGAGCCGGCGAGGACCGATTTGTGGGCCGTGCCGTCGGCGTCGACCCCCACAACATCGGTGATGACGCCGGCGTTGAGCTTCACGCCAAGACGGGCTGCGATTTCCTTGCCGTCGGCGGTGTTCTCCAGCAGGACGGTCCCGGCTCCGGAGGCCTCTACGGCCGCGGCCAGATAGGCGGCTTTCGGCCCAACCAGGTAGTCGTCCAGGTCCGTTGCGGATGGGCGGTAAAGAACCGAGGCGCCGTGCGCACCCAAGGCGGCTGCGACGTCGTCGTGCAGTTCGCCGTTGACGGCGACCACAGCTTCCCCGAGCGAACGCGCGATCGTCAGGAGTTCCAGGCTGCTCTTCTTGAGCGCTGTGCCCGGGTTGTCAATGAATACAAGTGCTTTTGCCATGTGTCGGAATCCTCTTAGAGCAGCTTCTGGGCGGCCAGGAACTCAACCAGCTTGATGCCGGCGTCGCCTTCGTCGGTGATGATGGTGCCGGCAGTGCGCGGCGGCCGCGCCTCCGCGGTCTCGACGGCGGTCAGGGAACCCGCGGCGCCCACCTGCGCGGCATCGACGCCGATATCGGCCAGGGTGAGTGCCGTGATCTTCTTCTTCTTGGCTGCAAGGATGCCTTTGAAGTTGGGGTATCGCGGTTCGTTGATCTGGTCCGTCACGGAGACCAGCGCGGGCAAGGTTGCCTCCACGGTGTCCGCGTGGGCGTCACCGTCACGGCGCGCTACGATGCGTTCGCCGTTGACCTCCAGGGACGAAGCAAAAGTGACTTGCGGGAGTCCGAGCCGCTCGGCGAGCTGTGCCGGAACCAAGGACGTTTCGCCGTCGGTCGACGCCATGCCCGTCAGGACGAGGTCAACGGGCGAGTCTGCACCGAGATACCGGATCGCCGCGGCAAGGGCCAGCGAAGTGGCTGCGGCATCGGAGCCGGCCAAGGCGTCGTCGCTCAAATGCGCTCCCGAGGAGGCACCGATCTGCAGGGACTTCTTGACCGCGTTCACGGCACCGGCGGGACCCATGCTCAAGGCGATGACCTCGTTGCCGGCCTTGGCACCGCCGCGGGCTTCGCTGAGCTGCAGCGCGGCTTCGAGTGCATACTCGTCCAGTTCGGACAGGATGCTCTCGTCGCGGTCCGTGGTGTTGCCTGGGCCGGTGAGGTGTCGGTCGAACTGCGCGTCCGGGACGTGCTTGACCAGAACAACAATCTTCAATGTATCTCCCACTGTGTTCGAGGCAGCCTTCCATACTCGGGGATGGCCAGCAACTAGGCGCATGGCCAAGAGTGCCCGGCATACGGGCTCGTCCTAGCTAAGCATATTGCGGGACAAGTCGGACAACGGCGCCGCGTTAACTCCTGTTTCGTGGATCGCCACCGCCACGGCGGCAAGAGCACACGACGACGGCGGGCCGCACCGGTGGTGCCGCCCGCCGTCGTCGACGTGCTAGTCGGTTCGCGTGCTGGAATCCGCTGCTACGCCGTAGCTGTTACGGAGCAGCGTCCAAGGTCACGTCGAGCTCCTGCGACTGGCCGCTACGCTGGACTGTCACCTTGACTGTTGCGCCTGCCGGCTGCTCCCGGACAGCCGCAGTGAGCTGCTCCGGGTCGGTGATGTCTATACCGGCGAACTTGGTCACGACGTCGCCCACCTTGAGCCCGGCCTTCTCAGCTGCGGAGCCCTTGGTCACGGCCGCGACCTGCGCGCCGATCGAGAACCCGGAGCTGCTGCCTGTTGCCGACTTAGGCTGAACGCTGACGCCGAACTGCCCGTGGGTTGCTTTGCCGTTCTTGATGAGTTCCTGCGCAATACGCTTCGCGTTGTTGATCGGGATGCTGAAGCCAACACCAATGTTGCCGCTGGACGAAGACGAAGAACTGCTGCTGCCGGCAGAAGCGATTGCCACGTTGACGCCGATGATCTCGCCCTTGGTGTTGACGAGCGCTCCACCGGAGTTACCCGGGTTGATCGGCGCGTCGGTCTGGATCACGTTGAGCGAAACGGTGCCCTGGCCCGCACTGCTCTGGCTCTGGCCACCGCCTGGAGGGGCGAATTGGAATCCGCCCTGGCCGCCGTTTTGCGAATTGTCCGAGCCGCCGTTGGGAACAGCCGAGGACGCCACGCTGATGGTGCGGTTGAGCGTGGACACGATGCCGTCGGTGACCGTGCCGGGCAAGCCGAGCGGAGCGCCGATGGCGATGGCGTTGTCTCCGACGTTGATCTTGCTGGAATCACCCAGGGTGGCCGGCACGAGGCCGGAAGCGTTGTCCACCTTGATGATGGCGAGATCCGACAGCGGGTCCGTACCCACTACCGTCGCCTTCAGCACGCGTCCGTCGCTCAACCGCACTTCAATGGCGGCGTTGGCGCTGGCACCGTCAAGGGTCACCACGTGGGTGTTCGTCAGGATGTGGCCTTGGTCGTCGAGGATGATGCCCGAACCGGTGCCGCCCTGGCTCCCGCTTGAAGCCATGATGGTCACGACGCTCGGAGTAGCCTTGGCCGCGGCTGCTGTGATGGCGTTGACGTTGTCCGTGTTGTTGACAATCACGGTTCCCGCCTGGCCGCTGCCGGCCGCCACCGGGGTCCGGCTGTTCAACAACTGATCGCTGGCGGCCACCACGCCTCCACCCACGAGACCGGCTGCCAGGATGCAGGCCACCAAGGTCCCGACGCCGAAGACCGGCTTGCGCTTCGGACTAGCCGCCGGACCTCCCGGGTGGGCGGGGAACTGCTGACTGGGATAGTGCTGCGCAGGGTTCGGTCCGCCATAGAAAGGCTGGTGCTGCGGGTAGGCGTGCTGCTGTCCCGCGCTGTGCTGGGAAGCTCCGTGTTGGGGCGCTCCGTTCTGGGGAGCGCTGTGCTGAGCGTGGATCTGCTCGGTGGCGTTTTCGGCCGGGCCTTGGGCCCATGGTGCCGGGGCTACCGGGGTCTGTGCTGTGTGCTCCCGCTGCGCTGTGTAATCGGGCTGCGCCGGGTAATCGGGCTTCGCAGTGAAATCCTGACCCGGCTGGTATGCCGGCAGCGGGGCCGTAGGCTGGGAATTGGCTTGCTTGTCCGCTTCCGCCTTGCCGGTGCTCTCAGGACCATGGTTCTCGGGGCCATTGTTCTCAGGCTCGGCGCCCTGTGCTGGGTTCTCCGTCATGGGACTTCCTTTCTTCCTCGTCCCCTTAACTATCGTCGCTCTTGCTGGATCAAGAGTCGACGTTCGCTGGGAGCTTGCTGAACGCCGTCATCGGATTGGCCCTATGCCGTCGAATGGCGCCGACTAGCCCCTCAACGTTGGAGAAGGAAGGATTTCTCCCCGTTTCGCTGGCGGCATATTTACCGCTGTGGACGCTCCAAAAGGTGCACCATAGTATCAAGTGGAATTGCCACAGCGACCTGCCGCTTGACAACCATGCGTGGGGGCGCTGATGCATTCTGTTTCGATTGCTCCGGCCCGGACCAGTCGCAGACGTGCTGAAGGGTTGCACATGCGGTCAATGTTGAAACGTGTACTCGCCGTCATCGGCCTGGCCGGATTGCTGGTCCTCCCGGCCACCGCAGCCTGGGCCGAGGGTCCGGTGACCATCCCCTCCGGCCAGAACATCGTGGACAACGCGAATGTCCTGGGCAACCGCAAGGGCGAGGTCCAGGATGCCATCCAGAAGCTCCTGAAGGACCACAAATACAACTTGTACGTGGTCACGGTGAATTCCTTCGACAACCCCTCATCGCCCGCAGACTGGGCCACGGCAGTGGCCACCAAGAAGGGTATGGGCAAGGCTGACGTCATTCTGGCCATCTCCACGGCCGGTCAGTATTATTTCGCACCCAATTCGGCCAGTGCGATCTATTCCAAGAGGTCAACCATTTCGTCCAATGCCATCGCGGCCAACCTGGGCGCAGGCAAGCGTGACTTTGCCCAGGCAGCCATCGACACTGCGGCCGCCGTCGGCGACGCCGCCGGCGGGGGCAGCGGCACGGTTCCTAGCGGCAACTCAGGTGCAGTCGTTTTGATCGGTGCCGGCGTTGTCGCGGCCGGCGGTGTGGGCACGTACTTGTACTTCCGTAACCGCCGCAAGAAGGGCCAGGCATCCGCAACGAGCTACGGCCCGCAGGGCGAACAGCTCGATCCCCTCGCCTCCTTGAGCATCCCGGACTTGCGGCGCAAAGCCGGGTCCCTGCTTATCGAAGCGGACGACACCATCAAATCCAGCGAGCAGGAACTCGGCTTCGCCCAGGCGCAATACGGCGATGCCGCCGTCGGGAACTTCACCAAGGCCTTGCTGGAAGCAAAGAACCATATGACCGAGTCGTTCAAGCTCCAGCAACAGCTCGATGACCACATCCCGGATACCGAAGAGCAGCAGCGCAGTTGGCTTGGCGAAATCATCCGGCGCTCGGACGCGGCCCTCGAGTCGCTGCGGGAGCAGAAGGCCGATTTCGACTCCCTGCGCGAGCTGGAGAAGAACGCGCCGCAGGCTTTGGCCACTGTTGCCGCCGGCGCGAACGAAGCCGAGGCAAAGATCAGCAGCGCGGAGCAATCGCTCAATGGGCTGCGCGAGAAGTACGCAGACAGCGCACTTGGCCACGTGAGCGACAACATCACCCAGGCCAAGGACCGGCTTGCCTTCGTTCACAACGCAACAACGACGGCGCAGGAAAAGCTCGCCGCAGGTGAGAGCAGCCTCGCCGCTGTGGCCGTCCGCGCCGCGGAAGAAGGCCTGCACCAGACCAACGTCCTGATCGACGCGATCTCCAAGGTGGCGGGCAACCTCGACGAAGCCCGGAATTCGCTGGAGGGCGCCGTGGTGGAGACCAGCCAGGACCTGGCCCAGGCCAAAGCGATGATCCAGTCCGGCGAACACCCGGAGCTGGCCGGTCCGGTGGCGGGCGTCGAAGCCGCACTGGCGCAGGTCAAGGCCGAAATCCAGGGCGGAAAGATCGATCCCATTGCCACCCTGGACCGGGTGGAGAAGGCACACCAAGCCTTGGACCAGTCCCTCTCGGGAATCCGTGACCAGCAGGAACAGGCAAGGCGCGCGCAAGCCGCGCTCCAGCAGACCATCATGGCTGCCCAGTCCCAGATCAGCGCTACCTCGGACTACATCGCGGCGCGACGCGGCGGCGTTGGCCCCGAGGCCCGTACTCGTTTGGCCGAAGCCCAACGGAATCTCGACTACGCCCTGTCCATTTCCCGCAATGACCCCGTCACCGCACTGACGTACGCCCAGCAGGCCCAGTCGCTCGCTGCACAAGCCGCGCAACTGGCCCAGTCCGACGTCGATCAGTTCGGCGGCTTCGCCAACCAAGGCTACGGCCGCGGCGGCATGTTCGGTGGTGGAGGCAGTGGTGGCGGCCTCGGCGGAGCGATCCTCGGCGGCATCCTCATCAACTCCATCCTCCACGGCGGAGGGGGCGGCTGGGGCG